>QCUP01000001.1 GCA_003208885.1 Prochlorococcus sp. AG-679-K21
GGTTTTGTTTAGCAGTTAAGCTCGGTTTTGTTGTGCGAGTCTTGCCCGCAGTGTTTGGTAATCTAGGTTCTTCAGTTTTCTTTTTTGAAGAACTATTTCCAGATTCCAGAAGGATCCCCATCACCCTGGCCTCTTTAAGTGGATTTTTTAAAAAGCTAGCACTGAAATCAAGAAAAAAAATACTTTTGCGTTGAAACTTTAAAGACAAAAAAATTGATTTTTATCAATATTACCCAAAATTTGTTGATATGACTCGATTTTTCATAAATATAAAATTTTTATCAATATTAAGAAATTTTTTAAAATGTTATAAAAAAGTTTATTTTTTTAATTTTTTACTAGATCAGTTTGAGAACGATTTGAATTTTGATCCCCACTTTTTTTTTCGTAAATTCCATCTTTGTTCATCATCCAGGAGTAATAATTATCATCAATATAAGTTCGTAAAAGATTATAAAGTTGAGATTTTAAATTTAAGTCTTCTATGGGTGTAACAGCTTCTATTCTTCTGTCTAAATTTCTTCTCATCCAGTCTGCGCTACCTATAAAAACTTCTGCATTATTATTATTGTAAAACCAAAAAATTCTAGAATGCTCAAGAAAATGTCCAATAATACTTGTAACTTTGATGTTCTCACTCAAACCCTTTCTTTGAGGATATAAACAACATATTCCTCTGATAATTAGGTGAATTTTAACTCCTTTTTGAGAAGCTAAATAAAGTAATTGAATAATTTCTGGATCTACTAATGAATTCATTTTTGCAATAATTTCACCCTTCTCGCCTTTTTCGATATTTTCAATTTCTCTATTTATTAAAAAGATAAATTTTTTTCTTAAAGATGTGGGGGATACCAATAATTTCTGATAAGTCTTTTGTTTTGAAAATCCTGATAAGTAATTAAAGAGTTCAATTAAATCTGAGGAGATATCAGGATCTGTTGAAAGAAATCCTATATCTGTGTAATAGCGGGAAGTGTTTGAATTGTAATTTCCAGTTCCAATATGAAAATAATTTCTTAATCTTCCTTTTTCTTTCCTAACCACTAAGGCAATCTTTGTATGCGTTTTAAAGCCTAGTATTCCATAAACAACATGAATTCCAGCTTGCTCCAGCTGTTTTGCCCATTGAATGTTGTTATCTTCATCAAATCTTGCTTTGAGCTCAACAAGAGTCATTACCTCTTTCCCATTATTAGCTGCTCTCATTAAGGCTTCAATAATTGGAGAATCTTTTGAAACTCTATAAAGAGTAATTTTAATAGCTAGTACCAGTGGGTCGTCAGCAGCATTATTGATAAATTCTTCTACAGAGGTTTTGAACAAGTCGTATGGATGATGTAAGAGTATGCTCTGTTTCCTAAGAATGCTGAAAATAGAGTTAAAATTTTTATCTTTAGACGAATCTAACGATTTTAATAAAGGATGTGTATTTCCAATAAATAAATTTTCTTTTAAGTCCTCTCGATTAATTTTTGTAAGATAACTCAAATCGTCAAGTCCTATTAAGCTTTTGCAAAAGTAAATATATTCTTCCTGTATTCCAATACTTTCAATGAGTAACTTTAAAATATTTTGTGGAATGTTATCTTTTACTTCTAATCTAACTACATCTCCCCCTAATCTTCTTTTTTGCAAGCTTTCCTCTACAGCAAGAAGTAAGTCGTCAGCTTCAAGTTCTTTTAATTCTAAATCTGCGTCTCTTGTTACTCGGAAAAACGAATAATTTAAGCATTCCATTCCATTAAATAAGGCATTGATATTGTTTCCAATTAAGTCTTCAACAGTTATAAAAAAATGATCGTTTTCAACTTCAGTTTCAACAATTTCATTGGGAATTAGTATAAATCTGCCAATATTTTTTACCGGGATTTTAATTCTTACAAATTGATTTTTAGATTTTTCTCCATCATTAATGAGAGCAGCTAAATTAAGACTTAAATTACTTATAAAAGGGAATGGGTGTGCAGGATCAACAACTAATGGTGTTAACAAAGGAAAAATTGAAGATAGGAAATAGTTATTACACCAATTCTTTTGATTTTCATTGAGTTCACTATACTTTTTTATGAAAATACCTTTATTTTTGAGCTCATCATTTAATTCATTATTAAAATAGTTTTCTTGCAGGGTTGTGAGTTTTTCTACTTCTTTGTTAATTTTTTTTAATTGTTCTTTAGGAGTATGTCCATCAATACTTTTTTTTCTAATTCCGGCTTCAACTTGAGCCTTTAATGATGCAACTCGAACCATAAAAAATTCATCAAGATTATTACTGAAGATTGAAAAAAATTTAATTTTATCTAGTACTTTATAGTCTTTCTCCATGCCTGTAAGAAGAACTCTTTTATTAAAGTCGATCCAACTTAATTCTCTATTAATATAATTTTTAGCTTCGTATTTCATTAAGGTATTATATTCATTAATTATAAGAAATATTTTTATTTTCTCTTTCAGCAATAAGGTAAATCATAAAAAGTAAAATAATCGCTCCTGCAACAAATGGTGCTTTTGGACCAAAATCATCATAAACTCTCCCTGCCATTCCGATACCTAAAACTCCACCAAGGCTTTGAAGACCTTGCAAATTACTTAATATAGACCCCTGGTTATCGCCATCTAATTTCTTTGATATTAATGCTCTTAATGTAGGTGTTATTAAACCTGCACCTACAGCTAAGAATGAAACAGCAGAATAAATATTTACTGTCGCATTTCCTTGAGGAGTAGTTATCAAAAGAAAACATGCTAAAAGAATAAAACCTGAACCAATTAAAGTAAGTTTCATTTCTCCAAATTTTTTTACTAGAGGACCAATTAGTCCACCCTGTACAATAATTGCTATTACGCCTACAACAACAAGAGTTCCACTGGATGCTTTAGTTGTCCAATTCAGTGACTCTTGAAGGAAAAAAATTAAAATATTTGTAAGTCCAGTAAAAGCTATGAAATATATAAAAAAAGCTAGAGATAATTTTCTAATTTTTTCTTCTTTAAATACTTTAAATAATTGTTTTAAAGGGTTTTTTAAACTTTGGGTTGATTTATTTAATTCTTTTTTTGGCTTAGTTTCTGGTAAATAAAAGAATACTAATATGAAATTAATAATTGGAATGATTGAAGCAATTATTACTGGAATAATAAAATTATTGTTTGTATTTTTAGCAAAAATAACAACAAATATATTACCTAAGAAAAAACTTAATCCAAACGCAACTCCAATAAGTCCAAATGTTTTTGCTCTTTTTTCAGGACTAGAAATATCTGCAAGAATGGTAGTCGCTGTTGCTGCAGTGCCACCACTTAGACCGTCAATAAGTCTTGCTATAAACAATAAAAATAAGGGGATAGTAGCTAGTGAAGTTGACCAATCAAATAAAACTGTAAATGATAATAATGATATTCCGATGATTGAGCCAGTTATACAAAATAAAGTTACAGGTCTTCTTCCATATCTATCACTCATAAGCCCAATAAAAGGAGACGCTGTAAATTGTGCTAACTGATATGTACAAGAGAGTAAACCATAAGTGCTAGCTTTTGAGTCAAATAGTAAAACAAAAGAAGGTAATATTGGTAAAAGAATACTTTCGCTTAATCGATCATTTAGTAGAGTTACAAAAGCACTGAATAAAGTGAATTTTCTACTTGGCTTGAATAAACTTTTTTTCACAATATTCATCTACAATACAATTTTCTTCTTCTACCATACTTGTTAATGGAGACTAATGTGCCCGGGATAGTTTATTTAGTTGGAGCAGGTCCTGGTGACCCTGAGCTACTAACTTTAAAAGCTTTAAGACTTATTAAAAGTTGTGATGCTTTAGTCCATGATGCGTTAGTTTCTGCTCAAATTTTAAAGGAAATTAAGAAGAAAACCGAAATATTTAATGTAGGTAAAAGAGCTGGGTTGTGTTCCGTTCCTCAAGTTGAAACAAATGCACTTATTGTAAAATTAGCAAAAGAAGGAAAGAATGTTGTAAGGCTTAAAGGAGGCGATCCTTTTGTTTTCTCAAGAGGTGGTGAAGAAGTATCTTTTTTAGAAAAAAATGGGATTTCAGTTGAAATTGTGCCAGGAATAACTTCTGGAATAGCTGCCCCTTCAAATTTTGGGATCCCATTAACGCATCGAGAAGCAGGAAGCTCTATAACTTTTGTCACTGGGCATGAAGATATTAAGAAAGACAAAAAGACTGTTGATTGGAGATTGTTAGCTAAATCATCTGACGGTTTAGTAATTTATATGGGTATGAGAAATATAGATTACATTGTTAAAGAATTACTTTTAGGAGGTTTGGATCAAAATACTAAATGTGCTGTTATTCAAGAAGCAACTTTAAGTAATCAAAAATGTTTAATTTCAAAATTAAAGAATTTAGTAGAGGCAATTACTAATAAAGGTTTTACTTCTCCATCAATTGTTGTAATTGGAAGTATTGTTGATTTTAAAGTGAATAACTACGTAAATAATCTATCTGATGCTTATTTGCTAGAGAAAAAATAATCTTACTTATACAATAATTCCCAAAAATACTTTGGATCAAAAGTTGTTATAAATTCCATATCATTAACTTTACTAATTTGCTTGCAAGATAAACTATTAATTGCAATCAAAATATCATCATTATAAAATTTAGGTAAGATTAATTTCTCTTTTATTATATTTAATTTTATAGCCTTTTTTACCATAATTCCCTGAAGACAGCCACTTTCTTTTCTTGGTGTTATCCATTTGTTATTTCTTTTTATTAATATATTAAAAGTACTGCCACAACATAATTCATTAGCTGTATTTAACATTAAACAATCATCAAATAATCTCTTATTAGCTTCTATTAGTACTTGTATTGATTGATTATATGAAAAAGTTTTACATTGATTAATTAAACTATACTGATTTCTTTTTTCTGTTTGACTAATAAATGTACTTATTGGCGAAAAATTAGGTTTTATAAGATAAAATTCAATCCATAAATTATTTTTATAATTCTCCTGTTGGTTATCATTAATTCTAATTGATCTGTCTTTGTTCAAACCTCTGCTGTAATTAATTCTAATTGATCCTAATTGATGCTTTTTAAGAGATAATTTTGTAATTCCTAGGCTAATAATGTCTTTTAAATGTGATGTATTAATATTCAAATTCATGTTTAAAACCCTACTGCTATTTTCTAGCCTCTGAATATGTTCGTCTATCAAAACAGCATTATTATTTTTTATTAAAATAGTTTCGAATATTCCATCTCCAAACTTTAGACCTCTATCATTCGCTGAAATATGAATATTTTCAATATCAAGCCATTTATCTTTATGCCAACCTATACTCAATTTCATTTTAATGAATCTATTAACGGTAAAAGTTTCCACTTTAGTTCTTCTGTTTCATTTTGAGGATCAGAATCACTAACTATTCCGCAACCAGCAGATATCTTAATTTTTTTATTTTTTACAATAAATGATCTTATCAATATATTGCTATCAAACTCTCCATTCCAGTCAACTTTTATAAAGGATCCGCAGTAAGGTCCTCTTCCGTATTTTTCTATTTCAAATAACCTTTGGCATGAACGTAATTTTGGAGCCCCAGTTATTGAGCCTCCTGGCCAGCAAGCAATTAGTAAGTCAACCCAGCTTTTATCTTTTTTTAGTTTTCCTCTAATTACAGATGTAAGATGATGTACTTTTAAGTAACTCTCAAGTTTCAATATTTCTGGAACCTCAATACTACCTATTTCACATACTTTGCTTAAATCATTTCTTAAGAGGTCCACAATCATAATATTTTCAGCTCTATCTTTTTCATTAGTTATCAAATCTATGGCATTTAATGCATCTTGTTGTTTATCTTGGTGTCTTGATCTTGTGCCTTTGATAGGTCTTGACTCGACATACCCTTCTTTGTCCATTTTCAAAAATCTTTCAGGTGAAGTTGATAATACTGCTTCATTGATTCCCTTTGAATTATTTATTATTATCCCTCCAAAAGGGGCTTGCAATTTCCTTCTTATTTTTGAATATATGGTTAAAGAATTATATTTTTTTAAAGCTTTAACCTCGCATTGTGTTGTTAGATTTGCTTGAAAAATATCTCCTGTAGATATTAGTTTTTTAACTTTGAAAATATTTTCTTGAAATTCGTTGGTTATTTTTTTTAGATTAATTTTAGAAAAATCAAATTTTAGATTAACTTCAATAAGATTCTTTTCTGTTTCAGCATTAATATTCAAAATTATTTTTTCAAATTTACTTAATTCAGTAGAATTCGTTCCTTCAATAATTATTTCATTGGAAACTAGATTAAATTTAATAATAGGGTTATAAGAGGCAATCCATAAAGTAGATATATCATTATTCTTCCATGGGTTTTTTGGCTCGATGTAAGCACCCGCCTCAAAGTTTAACCATCCAATCCAAAATCCTCTATCAATGTTTTTTAATTTAAAAAATGGATTATTATCGATATCTAAATTATTAATATCTCTTGAGCAAATAATTTTTTTTGGGTTGACTCCTAAAATAGACCACTTTCCATTATCTTTACCGTCACTATCTAACCAAGCCAATCCATGGTCTCCAAATTTTAATGCAAAATGATTAGCTATTAATTCTGGGTCAAGCCATCTAGATAGTTTTTTTGTTTTAATTCTCATTTTTTTTTATTTGCCATTTTTTGTAGGCTGATTGTCTTATTCTGCAACTATCACATTTCCCACAGGGTTCTAAATTTCCTGAATAACAACTCCATGTTTTTTCTAGAGGAACATTATTATCGAAAGCTAATTGAATAATATCTTCTTTATTTAAATCTAGTAAAGGTGTCCAAAGTTTAATTGGATTTTCTTCTCTTCCACGTTTATTAGCAAGATTGGCTAATTCTTGAAACTTTTTAATGTAATCAGGTCTGCAATCAGGATAACCTGAATAATCTAATGCATTAACTCCTAAGCCTATTAAATCAGCATTTATGGCCTCAGCATAACTTAACGCAACAGAAATAAAGATTGTATTTCTTCCGGGTACATAGGTGTTTGGAATTGTATTTTGCTGTATACCATCAGTAGGTAAATCTTTTTTTATATCTGTAAGAGAAGAGCCGCCCCATAAAGATAAATCAAGCTTTACTATTTTGAATTCCTCTATTTCAAAGTGCCTGGCTATTTTTAATGCTGAATCTAATTCTTTTTTATGTCTTTGTCCGTAATCAAAAGATAAGCCAAATATTTTTGCTTTGGACGTTTTTGCTAAGCCTGTAACAGTAGAAGAATCTAACCCTCCAGATAATAAAATTACTACAGATTTGTTTTTTAAATCCATATAAACTATTTAATTTTTAAGTATTTATGTGTCTGAAGACTTAAGTTCCATTCAGGATTATTTTTAACAAAATCAATTGTAAGTGAAATCCCATTAACGTTTTTCCATGCGGGCTGTAAATAATATTTTTTATCTAACTTATAAAAATAACCTTTTGATGATAAGTTTTTATATTTATTCATTATTTCTTGCTTTATATCAATTGCAAAATCAATATCTTTTTGATCGTTGATAATTATTTTTAATTCATTACAATTTTTCAAAAAATAAGTTCTGGGGGGTAAATGTCTTTTTGGAGATAAAGTAATCCAATCATAATTGCCTGATATTTTGTTTACACCACTTGTTTCAATATGAATCTTGATTGGGTTGTGATTTTCTTCAGAAGTTTCTTTATTTATAGCTTGGCATAAATTATCTAAATTATGATGTAAAGGCTCGCCACCAGTAATAACTAAAAAAGATGCTCCTTTTTTCCGAGCCTTTTTAACGTCATCTATTATTTCTTTGATTGGTATTAGAGGATATTTTTCTTTATCCCAAGAATGTTTAGTATCGCACCATGAACATCCAACATTACAACCAGCTAGTCTTAAAAAAAAAGCACTTTGACCTGTGTGAAATCCCTCTCCTTGTAATGAATGAAATTTTTCTACTATTGGTAAGGTATTTGTCATATTTTTATTCAAAAAAATAATATTAATTTGATTGCTTTAATTTTTCCTGCGATGCTTTTATTAAACCTTTAAATAATGGATGTGGCTTTCCTGGCCTTGATAAAAATTCAGGATGGTATTGGCATGCTAAAAAATATGGATGATCAACTAATTCAATTAACTCCACTAATCTTCCATCTGGTGATGTACCACTAATCTTGTATCCAGAATCTAAAAAACTTTGTTTGTAGTAATTATTAAATTCATATCTATGTCGATGTCTCTCATAAATAACATCTTCGTTATATAACTCTTTACCAGTTGTATTTTTTTGAAGTCTACAAGGATAAACTCCCAATCTCATAGTTCCTCCTAGATCAACAATGTCTTCTTGTTCAGGTAATAGATGTATAACAGGGTTTGGAGAGTCTGGGTTTAATTCCGAGCTAGATGCACCCGGTAATTGGGCTATATTTCTTGCCCACTCTATAACTGCGCATTGCATACCTAAACATAAACCTAGGAAAGGAATCTTCTTTTCTCTTGCAAATTTTATTGCTGCAATTTTTCCATTTACTCCTCTATTTCCAAATCCTCCTGGAACTACAATTGCATCAACATCATTTAAATAATCTTCGGCTGATTTTTCCTCGATCATTTCAGCACTTACCCAATGCAAATCTAATAAAGCTTTTTGTTCAATGCAAGCGTGTCTTAATGCCTCAACTACTGAAAGATATGCATCACCAAGTTCTATATATTTTCCTACTAAAGCAACTTTTATAGGGTTACCCGGATTTCTAAGATTATGAATTATTGTTTCCCAATTTTCTAAATCGCATTCTTTATCTTCGAGTTCTAGACATTTTAAAGTCTCCTTACATAAACCCTCATTCTTTAAAGAAAGCGGAACTGAGTAAATACTATCAGCATCTAATGCTTCAATTACACAATTAAGATTAACTCCGCAGAAACCACTGAGTTTTCTTTTGAGCCCTTCATTAATTTCTTTATCACTCCTGCATACAAGTAAATCTGGTTGTATACCGATGGATCTTAACTCCTTAACAGAATGTTGAGTTGGTTTAGTTTTTATTTCACCAGAAGTTTTGATGTAAGGAAGCAAAGTTACGTGGATATAAGCGACATCATTTTTATTAACATCATTTTTAAATTCTCTTATTGCCTCTAAAAATGGTAAAGACTCAATATCTCCGACTGTTCCACCAATCTCAGTTATCACAATATCAGCATTGCTGTTACCTGCTACTCTATGAATCCTTTCTCTTATTTCTCCTGTGATGTGAGGAATAACTTGTACTGTTCCTCCGTTATAACTTCCTCTTCTTTCTTTATTAATGACTGCTTGATAGATAGATCCTGTTGTGACACTATTCAAACGAGTCATTGCAGTGTCTGTAAATCTCTCGTAGTGACCTAAATCTAAATCTGTTTCAGCCCCATCTTCAGTAACGAAAACTTCGCCATGTTGAAATGGGCTCATAGTACCTGGGTCAACATTTAGATAAGGATCTAGTTTAAGTATTGAAACGCTATATCCTCTTGATTTTAATAATCTTCCTAAGCTTGCGGCAACAATACCTTTACCAATGCTAGAAACAACTCCTCCAGTAACAAAAACAAATTTTGACATTAAATATTTTTAATTAGGCGCAACCTCCTTATATTTTATTTAAACAAAAAATTTATTGATCATCCATAAATAGTTTATTCATCAATTGTTATTTCAATATCTAATTCTTCTAATTGGGATTTGGAGACATTTGAAGGTGCATTTGTTAGAAGACATTTTGCTTGTTGATTTTTTGGAAAAGCGATTGTTTCTCTAATTGAATCTTCCCCCAAAATAAGCATTGTTATCCGATCAACCCCAAATGCTATTCCCCCATGAGGCGGAGCACCCATTTCGAGAGCTTCAATTAAAAAACCAAATTTTTCATCAATTTGATTATCTGTTAATCCAACCGTTCTAAGAACTTCTCTTTGCATTTCGGCTTGATGGATACGCAGAGAACCACCTCCTAACTCTAACCCATTTAGCACTAAGTCATACGCATGTGCTTTAGAGCTCTCTATTTTTTCTTTTAATTCTTTTGAATCTTCAAGCTTAATATCTTTAGGAGAACAAAAAGGATGGTGTAAAGCTTCAAATCTTTTTTCTTCTTCATTCATTTCAAACATAGGAAAATCTGTGACCCATAAAAAGTTCCATTGATCTTTCTTTATTATTTTTAAATCTTTTGCAATGTATTGCCTGACTCTATCCAATGATTGATTTACAATTTGCGTATTTCCTGCCCCTAAAAGAATTAAGTCTCCATCTTTTGCTTCTGTTATTTTTAAAATATTTGAAATATGATCTTTATTTAAATTATTTTTTATTGCTCCAATTGTTTCAAGGTCATCTCCTTTAACTCTTATAAATGCTAAACCACCAGCTCCTGCATCTTGGGCAACTTTAAAAATATCTCCTCCAGGCTTGATACGAACGTTACTAATACTTGAGTTGCCATCTTTAATAGTTATGGATTTTATTGCTCCACCCATCTGAATTGCTTTAGTGAAAATGTTAAAACCAATATTGCCAAGTATCTCTCCTAAATCTTTAAGTAACATTCCATATCTTGTATCTGGTCTATCTGTTCCATAGTTTTCCATAGCTTCCTGCCAAGTCATTCTTGGAAACTCCTCTTTGAAGTTTATATTTAGTACACTTTCCCATACATTCTTTATAAGTTTTTCATTAAAAGAAATAATTTCTTCTTCACTTACAAAACTCATTTCAATATCAAGCTGAGTAAATTCTGGCTGTCTATCAGCTCTAAGGTCTTCATCACGAAAACATTTTGCGATTTGATAGTACTTGTCTAACCCTCCTACCATTAAAAGTTGTTTAAATAATTGTGGAGATTGTGGTAAAGCAAAAAATTTACTATTTGAAAGCCTAGCTGGAACTAAAAAATCTCTAGCCCCTTCTGGAGTCGATTTTGTCAGTAATGGTGTTTCAACCTCTGTAAATCCAGAATTATCAAGATAATCTCTTACTGCTTTAATAATTTTATGTCTTGTCTTTAAATTTCTGAGTAATTTTCCTCTTCTTAGATCTAAGTATCTATATTTCAGTCTAAGCTCTTCTTTTGTATTTTCATAATCATGAACTGAGACAGGGAATGGTAAATTATTTTTAATTGGATTAAGAATTTGTAGATCTTTAACTTTTAGTTCTATATCTCCAGTGACAATATTTTTATTTACTGAATCCTTTGGTCTTTCATTCACAATTCCATTAACCATTATCACAGTTTCATTTCTTAGAATCTCAGCCTTTTTAAAAAGAGTATCACCATCTTCAGGATTAATAGTAATTTGCATAAATCCACTATGATCACGCAAATCTATAAAAATTACACCACCATGATCTCTTCTACGATCGACCCATCCACATAAATTAACTACTTTCCCAATATCTGACTTATTGAGTTCTTCACAAATTTTGTTTCGCATCTAGAAATGAATTATTGAGCAATAATTTATAATAATAATTCTTAAAGGGTAAATTTAGTTAAATATCTTTTTTATAAAAAGCTCTTTTCGATACGGTCCCCTTAAATGTTTTACCTCTGATTAAAATTTCAACAACATTATCTAAAGTAGCGTAAGAATTTTGAATATAAGCAAAAGCTATTGCTTTTTGCATAGTAGGTGACCAACTACCGCTGGTTATAGTTCCAATATTTTCTCCATCTTTAAATACTTCGCATCCTTTTCTTCCAATAGCTTTACCATCAATGGTTAGGCCAACTAACTTTTTCTTAATACCAAATCTTGATTGTTTTTCAAGAAAATCTCTCCCAAAAAATTCATGATTATTTTCTAAATGTACTAGCCAACCTAATCCAGCTTCATATGGTGTAGTTGTTTCATCTAAATCTTGTCCATATAAATGCATTCCAGCTTCAAGTCTTAAGGTATCCCTAGCACCTAATCCACAAGGTTCAATATTTTTTGAAACTAAGTAATCCCATAAATTGATTGCTGCTTTTGCCGATAAAAGGATTTCTAAACCTTTTTCACCTGTATAGCCCGTTTTCGAAAAGAAAATCTTTTCTTCAGTTGAAATATGTTTAAAAATTTTATATTCACAACCAAAGTAAGGGATATATGAAATCGATGATTCAATCCACTCTTCGAATAATTTAAAGGAATTTTTGCCCTGTAATGCAAAGAGGACCTTATCTTTTTTAGCGTTTGATATTGAAATATTGTAGTTATTTAAATTATTCTTGATCCAAGAAAAATCAATTTGGTATCTGCTTGCATTGACTATTAAAAAAATTTCTGAGATATCACCTTCTTGTTGACCAAGGTCATATATTATTAGGTCATCTATTATTCCTCCTGTTTCATTAAGCATTAATGTATAGAGCCCTTGCCCTTCTGAAAAGGAGTATAAATTAGTTGGAAAAAATTTTTGAATATATTCTTTAGGATTAATTCCTCTTATAGAAATTACACCCATATGGGAAATATCAAAGAATCCTGCTGATGTTCTTACTGATTTATGTTCATTTATTAATCCCGAAAAGGATATGGGCATTTCCCATCCTGCAAAATTAACTAACTTTGCATTTGACTTAATATATTTTGAAAAAAGTGGACTTTTAAGCAAATCCATGAAATATTTAATGAGTTATTTAGTTTTTCATACTCTAGTTTAGAAATTTTTTATTGCATAATTTTTAATGACATAATTAAGCTTCTCAGTACTTTTGCGGCAACTATACTACTCACTCCGCTATTATCAATTTCTGGAGATAATTCCACAATATCTGAAGCGACAATTCTAAAGTCTTTTAGAGTTTCAAGAATTACTTCAAAGTCATTCCAAAAAAAACCTCCTGGTTCTGGAGTTCCTGTACCAGGTAATAAACTTGGATCAAACCAATCTAAATCTATTGTTAAATATATTGGTGAATTAGAGTAAGGAAGAAGAGCTTTTTTAAATTCTTGAGCATTTCCTCCTGGTAAGAATCTTACTAATTGATTTTGTTGACTCATAAATTTAAACTCTTCTTTGGTGCCACTTCTTATCCCAACTTGCAAAATCTTTTGTTCAGGTAAAACATCTAAGCATCTTTGCATTGCACAGGCATGACTATGTTCATTCCCCATATATGAGGTTCTTAAATCCGCATGAGCATCTAATTGAATTAAAATCAGATCTGGATATTTATTTACTAACGCCTCAATAGCACCACTAGTAATAGAGTGCTCACCTCCAAGAATAATGGGAGTAAGCTTTCTGCTGATAATGAAATCTGTTGCTGATTTGACTGATTTTATGACAGACTTTGAGTCACTTTTATCTATTTCTAGTGAACCAAAATCAACATAATTATAATCTTCTAAATCTTTTCCTAATCTTGGACAAAATGTTTCTAAGCATGTGCTTACTGTCCTTATGGCATTTGGACCAAATCTAGTCCCTGACTTATAAGAGCATGTGCCATCATAATTGACTCCAAATATTCCAATTGAACAATCATCAGGATTTCTTTTAGCCCCCATAAAAATTGCACCTTCGTTATCAAATAAGTTTTTATTGATCATTTTTACGAATTGAGTTCTTTTACAATTTTATTTGGCATCATTTTGAATGCAGCATTTTGAAAATTTAAATTCCATACATCACAATCTTTTTCTATTTTCATAACTTCTTTGTAATTGCCTTTTGATAAATTTAATTCTTCTTCTGAGGCGAATGTCCAACTCCAAATACCACTTGGATATATGGGCACAAATGAATACATAGTTTCAGATGATTTGAATATTTGATTGAGTGATTTCAAAATATGTATATGTATATTTTTGAATGATTCCGGAGATTCACTTTGAGTCGCTAATATCCCTTTTTTCGTAAGTATTCTTTTACATTCTTTATAAAAGGAATCTGTAAATAATAAATTAGAAAATTCTGATGGATCTGAACAATCTATAAAAATAACATCATAAAAATTATCTTTAGTTTTTTCTACCCATTTAACTCCATCATCAATATGTATAGCTAATCTTTTATCACTCCACGCTTCACCTCCAATTTCTTGTAAAAATGTTTTAGATACTTTTATGACTTCCTCATCAATTTCTACCAAGTCAATTTTTGCAACTTGAGAGTATTTTAAGCATTCTCTTGCAGTTCCACCATCACCCCCTCCAATAATCAGTACGTGAGATTTCTTATCAACGAAACTTAATGCTGGATGAACAAGGCATTCATGATAATATTTCTCGTCTCTCAATGACGTCATCCAACATCCATCTAACATTAAAGCTTTACCATAAAAATCATTCTCTATAATGAGAATTTCTTGATATTTAGAATTTTTTTTAAGTAATACTTTCCCATTGAGCCCAAATCTTGAGCCTTTGTGGTGTTCATCTATCCAAGTTGGCATATCTTTCATTTTTTTTCAATTTTTCTCTCATTAGTGTTTTTTTAGCAACTTCCCAAAGCCGCTGAAAATCTTCTGGGTTTTGTTTTTTAATATTATCTCCTACCTGATCTTCAATTATTGCAAATCTGTCTAAAAATTTTTTATTAGTATTTTGAAGAGATGATTCTGGATTTATTTTTAGAAAGTTTGAAAGACTTATTAAAGTAAAGTAAACATCTCCAAATTCATCTTTTATATCATGCGCCTTTTTGCTTTTTATTGCCTCTTTTAATTCGCATATTTCTTCATCTAATTTATCAAAAATCTTTTTACTACTGTCCCACTTAAAACCGAATTCTTTAACACTATTGGTAATCTTGTTTGATCCTATTGTTGCGGGTAAACTTTTTATTTTTGATTTTAATCGTCTACTAATTGATGATTTCTTATAGAACGCCTTATTTTCTGAATTTTTAATATTTTCCCAAATTTCTTGTGACTGTTTTAAAGATACTCTTTCTTTTTTTTTGAAAATATACGGATGTCTTTTAATAATTTTTTTATTTAAATTTTCAATAATATCTTTTAATTCAAATTATTTTTTCAAAGCCAATTTCGGCATGAAGCATTATTTGTAATAAGAGATCTCCTAATTCTTCACAAATATTATTCGCGTTTTTTTCATATATTGCATCAATAAATTCACTACTTTCTTCATTTAAAAAGGGGATCAAGGATTTATGTGACTGTTTCTTTTGCCAAGGGCAGCCCCAAGTTTTATCTTTTAAATATTTTATATTTGATATTAAAATCTTGAAACTCTCTAAAGTGTTTAGATCACTATCTTTCTGATTGTTATATCCATTTTGTAAGTTCATAAAACTGTATCTTATTTATTCAATTTTGCCTTAATCATGAAATATTTAAATACTTAGTATAAAATTTTCAACTTCATCTACTAGAATAGATAATTATAGGGCGATTAGCTCAGCGGTAGAGCGCCTGCCTTACAAGCAGGATGTCCCTGGTTCGAACCCTGGATCGCCCATTTTCTTTTTATAACAATGACTGAGATCGTTAATCTTTCAATCAGTCAAACTGCAGCATCAGAGCTTTCAAGGCAAGCATCTTTTGGTGGATCGCCGGGTGAAATGTCTATTGACTTAGTCAAAGATGATTTAGGCTCAGAAGGATGGATGCATATTAAATTAAAACCAGGTACATGTAATGGATCTCCAATATCCAGAACTGAAGGCATAACTTTATATGCTGATACTAAAAAGTTTTCCTTATTAAAAGATTTAAAACTTGATTATTACAGTGATTTAAGTGGTGGAGGTTTTCTTATCTCAACTCCTAAAAATGCCAAGAGGTGTGCTTGCGGTTCTGGTTTTAAACTCTTGTAGCTTTACATATATTTTGCAAACTGATATTTTTTTAAATTATTTGCTTCTATCAATATAAAATAAGTAAAAAGCTAATGAAATAACTATTGCAAATGAATGAGTCTAATGATGAACTTAAATTAAATAATTATTTGCCTTCACAGGTAGAACAAAAATGGCAAAAGCAATGGGATAGGTTAAGAGCATTTAGTCCTAATCCTAATGATAAAGGAGATCCTTTTTGTATAGTTATTCCGCCTCCAAATGTAACAGGCTCTTTGCATATGGGCCATGCTTTCAATACTGCATTAATAGATGTGATTATTCGTTTTCAAAGACTTCTTGGTAAAAATGTTTTGTGTTTACCTGGTACTGATCATGCTTCAATAGCCGTTCAAACTATTCTTGAAAAACAATTAAAAACTGAGGGTAAAAATAGCGAAGATATTGGCAGAGAAGAATTTCTAAAAAGAGCCTGGATTTGGAAAGAGCAAAGTGGGGGTAAAATAATATCCCAACTTAAGAGGATTGGGTATTCCGTAGACTGGGAAAGAGAAAGATTTACTTTAGATGAAAAATTGAATGAAGCAGTTGTTGAAGCTTTTAATATTTTGCATGAGAAAAAACTGATTTATAGAGGTGAATATTTAGTTAATTGGTGTCCAGCATCTCAATCAGCAGTTAGTGATCTTGAAGTTGAAATGCAGGAGGTTAATGGATACTTATGGCATTTTAAATATCCACTAATTTCTAATCAGGGTCAAATCTTAGATGAATATTTAGAGGTCGCAACAACTCGACCTGAAACCTTATTGGGAGATACCGCTTTAGCTGTTAATCCAAACGATGAAAGATATAAAAAATATATTGATAAAAAAGTGAAAGTACCTTTTGTTGATAGAGAAATACCTGTTATTTCTGACATACACGTTGATAAGGATTTTGGTACAGGTTGTGTAAAGGTTACACCAGCTCATGATCCTAATGATTTTGCTATCGGCAAAAGGAATAATTTAAAGCAAATCAATATAATGAATAAAGATGGAACTCTAAATATTAATGCAGGAAAGTTTCAGGATTTAGATAGATTTGATGCTAGAAAACAAATCATAAAGGAATTAGATACTTTAGGTTTATTAACTAAAATAGAAAACTATAAAAATACAGTACCTTTTTCTGATAGAGGAAAAGTGCCAATTGAACCATTATTGTCAACCCAGTGGTTTTTAAAAATGGACAATATTTCTTCAAATTGTCTAAAAGAACTTGATTCTAAAAAGCCTACCTTTATTCCTCAGCGTTGGGAGAAAGTTTATAAAGATTGGTTAGATAATATTAATGATTGGTGTATAAGTAGACAATTATGGTGGGGACATCAAATTCCTGCATGGTATGTATTAAAACAAACAGAAGACTCAATAGATCAAAATACTCCATATGTTGTTGCAAGAAATGAGAAAGAAGCATTAAGCAAAGCTACTAAAGAATTTGGGTCTAATTTGCAACTTATTCGTGATAAGGACGTTTTAGATACTTGGTTTTCAAGTGGTTTATGGCCTTTCTCTACCTTGGGGTGGCCTAATACCAATGATGCAGATTTTAAAAAATGGTATCCAAATAGTGTTTTAGTTACTGGTTTCGATATTATTTTCTTTTGGGTAGCAAGGATGACAATGATGGGAAAAACTTTTACGAATAATATTCCATTCAAAGATGTTTATATTCATGGTTTAGTTCGAGATGAAAATAATAAAAAAATGAGTAAAAGCTCTGGTAATGGAATTGATCCTTTGCTGTTGATTGATAAATATGGTTCTGATGCTTTGCGATTTGCTTTACTTCGTGAAGTCGCTGGCGCTGGTCAGGATATAAGGCTTGATTTTGATAGGAAAGAAAATACTTCTTCAACAGTTGAAGCATCAAGGAATTTTGCAAATAAGCTTTGGAATGCTACTAAATTTGTTTTAATAAATAAAACTTTTTCTGATAATTATTCTTTAAATGAGAGTGATGAAAAATATTTAGAATTATCTGATAAGTGGATTTTATCAAAATTAAATCGGTTGAATATAAAAGTATCTAATCTTTTAATTGAATATAAATTAGGCGAATCTGCAAAATTATTATATGAATTCGCATGGAATGACTTTTGTGATTGGTATGTTGAATTTGCAAAACAAAAATTTAATAATAAAGAAACCCATAACAGAAAAATATCTGAAAAAATATTAATCAAAGTACTAACTGATGTGTTGGTTATGATGCATCCCTTTATGCCACATATCACTGAAGAACTTTGGCATAAATTGCAAATAAAACCTGAACAAATTTTATTATCTCTTCAGAAATGGCCTGTATTAGAAAAAAAATATATAAATTCTCAAATAGATAAATCTTTTCAAGAACTCTTTGAAATAATTAGATTGATTAGAAATCTTAGGGTTGAGTTAGGACTTAAGCCATCTCAACTGGTCCCTGTTTACTTAATTTCAGATAATGTTGAATTAACTAACTTTTTGAAAACATTATTAGTTGATATTAAAACTTTTACTAAGTCATCTGAAGTTTTTATTTGTAAATCTAAGGATATTGATAAAAATAATTTTGCTCAGTCTTTTTCTGGCATTATTGGTGATATAGAAGTCTATTTACCCTTTAATAATTTTGTAAATCTAGAAGCTTTAAAGGATAGACTTACTAAAGACCTGCAAAAAGTCAATTCTGATATAGAAATATTAAATAAGAGAATATCTAACAAAAACTTTATAGACAAAGCTCCTAAAGATATTGTTGAGGAATGTTTTGCAAAGTTGAAAGAAGGAAATTTGCAATCGGAAAGAATAAATAAAAAACTTAAATTATTAGAATAATATGACTCCTTTTTTTGAAAATATCTATGATTTAGCCTATTTTTTCAATACAAACATTGGGATTTTTGCTTTTATCCTTTTATATATTTTAATTGTTTTATTGATTCTGCCTGCCTCTTGGTTATCTTTATTATCTGGTTTTTTATATGGTTCTTATCTTGGTTCAATAATAGTTTTTTTTGCGGCAGTCATTGGAGCTTCAATAGCATTCTTTATTTCAAAAAGTTTTTTATCTATAAAGCTTAAAAAAGTTATTAATCGTTTCCCCAGATTAAGTCTTATGGAACAAGTAGTGCAGAAAGGTGGTCTCAAATTAATCCTTTTAGCGCGACTTTCTCCTTTATTTCCTTTTAGTATACTTAATTATTTTTATGGTTTAAATAATATAAAATTTAGAAACTTTGCTCTTGGTCTTTTAGGAATCATTCCTGGAACATTTCTTTATTGTTCTATAGGGAGCTTGGCAAAAAGTTTGCAGGATTTAAAAAATTTACAGCCATCAAATAATTTATTTATAACAACTATAAGTGTGGTTTCTACTTTGATGGTTGTTTATTTTTCAGCAAAGTACGCTAAAGAATATATTAATGACTCAAAAGAAATTAATCTCTAATATTCCAATCTCTTATAGAGGCAAAAATTACAAACCAAAAAAGTCTTAATTTTCCAAGCAAACTTTTATTAGATTGTAATTCTATATATTTTGCTTGACCGCAAGGGGTTTTAATATATTTGAAAAGATTTTTGTTATCCATAAAAATCAATATCTTTCGGTAGTAATTTATTAATCACTAATAGTGTATTTCATTATCTACTTTTTTAGTTTTTCATCATTTACTGCTAGCTTAAATATTGACTTCTATGAAACGAATCCCCTTAATATTATATTTTTTCACCTGGTCCGAAACCTCTAAAGCACTTGAATCTTGGAAACCTAAGACTAAATGTTTCAGCATCTTGAGATTGAGTTCTTGCATCAGCTCTGATTTCTACCAATTGGCCGATTAGTTTATCTCTTCCACTCCAATACTCTTCACGTTGAGAATCACTAAATCCACTCCCGCAATTAAGACGATAATTATATTGATCATCTTTACCTTCAACAAGGATTGCTCCAAGCCTGCCTTCGTTTCGGCCTGTCCCTTCTTCTATTGCTACAACTCTTAAAGTAACTTCTATGAATGGTTTTGCTTTTAACCAATTATGTGTTCTTTTGCATTCATACCAACCATGAGGATTTTTAATCATCACGCCTTCATATCCTCCCTCTACGGCTGATTTGTTAAGTTCTACAAATCTACTTTGTCCTTCAGGAGTATCTAAATCCACATTTTCCCAGTCAAGTGTTTGGACATGTTTTAAAAGAGTTGCATTTTTTGCTACCCAATCTTTTACCAACATACTTCTAGTAGTTTGATCTTTTTCCCATAAACCCTTCTTGAAATATTTAATTGGACATATATCAAATAAATGTAAAACTGCATCTTTGGATTGTTTGCCATCTTTTCTATGTACTTGCTTCATTAGGTCTTGAAAATTAGCACTCATTACTTCACCGTCTAAGACTAAATCGTAGGGAGCAGGATGCTTCTCTAATACTTTTTCTATTTCTGTAATGATATGACCAAAGTTATAAAACTGTTTGCCGTTTCGAGAAAACATTTCTACTTTATTTTTTCTAATAATTGTTAATACTCTGACCCCGTCTAATTTAATCTCAATTTGTTTCTTGCCTATCATCTTCTTTTCATGGTTTGCGCTGTCATATGCAAGGGGACATGAGAAGATTGGTATATAATACTTTGGAAACTTTTTTGCAACTTTGTTTATTGTTTTTTCAGAAACCCCACAACGAAGATCTTTTATCAATACTCGTCTATAAAATCCGTTCCATTGTTCTTTAGTTGCAGATTTCATAACTAAATTGATCGCATCTCTAGCGGCATGCCCAGTAAGTTCTCTTTTGATTAATTTATTTGTTAATACTTTAAAAATACTCCATTTACATCTTTGACTAGATGTCTCTTCTTCTTTTTCAGGTACTTGCTTTACACCAAAAGTTATTAAAGGATCTAAGGCCATAGTTATTCCCTCAAAAAAATCATTCAGCCCATTTTCCATTGCTTCAAAGATGATTTTTTCTTTATCTAGTCTGCTTGGGTGTAATTCTAATTTTTTTATTATTTCTTCTTTCCGAAGTTCTTCATGTTTCACAAGTTTTTGAACCGTTCCTAATTTACTTTAGCTATTCTGTCAATTTTCCAATCTTTATCACTTTTTGAAAAAGTAAAATCTAAGGGAAGCTCATCTTTCTTATCCTCAGATTTTAAATTTAAAGTAATTATGATTTGATCTTCTTGAACTCTTGGTCTACCTGACTTAAGATTTCTATATTTATTTAAATTTAAGCCAGCTAAAAATTTTAGAAAGTCCTGACGTTTTACATGTGTTTTGTAAGTTTTAGTAGTTAGTCCGTATGCAGCGTCAATTCTACCTGCTGCTACTTGATCAAAAAATTTCCTAACTAATGGATTAATTCCTCTAGCACTTATGACAAGCTTAACAGCATTGAAGGTCCAAAAAGATACAAGCACTGCTCCACCAACTAATAAAGCTTTAACACCAATATCTTTTACTAGTAATGCATCCATTTTGTAATTAGTTTTTTTTAATTTTAAGAAAATAAATCGTCTTTGATGACTTTCTTTGTCAAAATAATACTAAATTTAATTGATAATGTCTCTAATTCCTCTTTTACCAGTATTTCATAAGTTTAATAGGCAATTTTTTGATCAATCTTTAACAACTAATAGAGAACCTTTAGTAAAGGTTAGATGGAGCGATAATAGATTAAAGACAACTGCAGGTTTTTATAAGCGTAAACAACTTAAAGGAGTAATTGATTCTGAAATAATTTTGTCAAAGCCAATTTTAAGTAAATTATCGTGTAATGAAATTCATAGTACTTTATGTCATGAAATGATTCATGCATGGGTAGATAGGATTTTGAATATAAATGAGATACATGGACCAAATTTTTTGAGTAAAATGAATGAAATTAACAAAGCTGAAAATAATTTTCAGATAAGTATTAGACATAATTTTCCTGTTGAAAGAAAGGCACTAAAATATACTGGCAAATGTTTAAATTGTGGGGAGAAATATATGTATAGAAAAAGAATTAGAAATATTGCCTGTAAGAAATGTTGTAATTTGTTCTTTAATGGATCCTGGAATAAAAAATGTTTAATTTTGTTTGATTGATAATTTAAAAATGTGATTTTGTTTCTTTAATTAGAATTTTCTATTATGTTGTTGTAACTTGATATTTAAAAACAAAGATAATTTATGGATTCTCGTAGACCTAAAAACTTTAGAAATAATTTTGACAGAACAATACTTGATAAACAAGTTGATAAAATTTTTGAAACAGGCAGACAATTTGTTGATGGTGTATCAGGTTCTAGACCAGGTAAAAAAAGAAGTACTGATTTTCAAAGAATATCTCGCCGGAATGTTAAAAATGTCGGAAGATGGGTATCAGATAAAATGGATATGTTTTTTGAAGAAGAAGATGATGATTGGTCTGATCAAGAAAATAGTTATGAAGAGGCACAAGATATTAAATCTTTTTCAAGAGAATCTAGATTTGTTGATGTTGAGAAACCGTTTACTAAGCGTCCTTTAGAGGCCTTATCTTTAAGGCAACCTAAAAGTTTCGAGATTAAAGAACAAAAAAAGTTGCCTTATGGAAAATCAAACTCTTTTGATGAATGGCCGGATGATTCAGATTTAACAGTTGATAGATGGCAAAGATCTTCTCAAAAAATTAATGGGATTAATATAAATCAAGATAATCTAAAAAGCGGTTCAAATAATGGAAGAAGTATTCCAAGGTCAAGAAGAAGAAGAATATAGATTAGAAAAATTTTGAATTCCTGATGGACCTAACCAAGTTTCTAAGAGAGGATTGAAGACTTCGCGAATAATAGTTAGGGGTTTTCGGTTACGAAAAAATCTGTAATTTCTTGACCAAAATGGTCCAATAAAACAAAATTCATCTTCTAACCAATTTGAATTCACTATTGAAATGCTATCCACTTCTCTAAATAATTCTGATCTATCTTGAGTTAAGTTTTTCCAGATTGGTTCTTCTTTTGCTTTTAAATTTTTACTGACTTGTTCTGAATTCCACCAACTTTCAGCCCAGGCAAGATTTTTGTTTTGATTTCTAATCCATACTTGCCTTCTAATTAAAGGTTCTTTCAATTGATTAATTTCTCTTGGACCTTCTTTATCAAAAAGAGGATCTATCTGCATAGATGTTAATTTGATTTTTGTTTCACTATTAGTTAAAAGTTGTAAATGTCTTGTTGGACTACCATCCCCTAGTAACATTAATTTCCATGCTCCAGATATTTTAGGTAAAGAATTTGCAACTAAAAAAGCAGTAGCTTTTTCTTCCCATAGAATTTTTGGTGAGTTGAAGAGTTTATTATTCAGTGCTGTTACCGATATCTTTTAAGATGATAACTTTTTTTCAACGAAACTATTTGTCTTTTCTTTTTTTAGTTCCTTTATTTTGAGCCAAACTAGTAATGCTGTTAAATCAGCTTTACTGACACCGGGTATTTTGGATGCATCACCAAAATTATTAGGTTTTATTTTATTTAAATTTTCGCGGGCTTCTAAAGATAAAGTATCTATTTGATCATAGTTAATTTCTTTTGGGAGTGATTTGAGACTTTGACGATTTATCTGATCAATATTATTTTTTTGTCTTTTAAGGTAGCCCTCGTATTTAATATCTATTTCAACTCCTTCAATTACTGCTGTTGGTAGAGTTTTATCTACTAAATCATATTTTATAAAATCAGAATAGTGAAGATTTGGTCTTTTTAAAAGTTCTTTTAATGTCGTCGATCCTTTAATTTTTGATCCACTATCCAACTCTATTTTTTTAGCAATTTCATCAGTACATTTTAAACGTGTATTTTCTAATCTTGAATTTTCTTCTTTAAGAGATTTCATTTTTTTCTTATGAGCCAACCATCTTCTTTCATCTATTAAGCCTATTTCAAAACCTAAAGGAGTTAATCTCCTGTCTGCATTATCTCCTCGTAAGGTTAATCTATATTCACTTCTACTTGTAAGAACTCTATACGGTTCTTTAAGATCTCTTGTTATTAAGTCATTGATCATTGTGCCTATATAGCTGCTCTCTCTTGAAAAGATTATTGGATCTTTCATATTTAGTTTTCTAGTTGCATTAATTCCTGCAACTAATCCTTGAGCAGCAGCTTCTTCATAGCCAGTCGTTCCATTAATTTGTCCAGCACTAAATAAATTTTCTATCTCAATTGTTTCCAATGATGACTTAAGTTGTGTTGCAGGGATGTATTCATATTCAACAGCATAAGCAGGCCTAAGCATTTTACATTTATTTAATCCTGGTAATGTTCTTAAAAGTTCTAATTGAATATTTTCAGGTAATCCAGTAGAGAATCCTTGTACGTATATTTCTGGTGTATTTATCCCTTCAGGTTCTAAGAAAATTTGATGCGAATTTTTGTCTGCAAATTTTACAATCTTGTCTTCGATTGAAGGGCAATATCTAGGTCCTTTACTATCTATAAATCCTCCATAGATTGGAGTTAAATGCAAATTATTGCGAATTAATTCATGAGTTTTTAAAGTTGTTCTTGTTATGTGACAACTAACTTGTGGCATATCGTTTTTTATTTTGGGATCAAAAGAAAAATATTTATCTGAAGCTGTACTTGGTTGTATATCTAATTCATCAAAGAATATACTCTTTTTATCCACTCTTGCAGGAGTTCCAGTTTTTAATCGCTCAGTTTTTATTCCAAGATTATGTAAGCTTTGTGTTAATCCTTGTGCCGCTTGCTCTCCAGATCTCCCTGCAGACATTGATTTATTACCTATCCAGATTCTTCCCTCCAAAAAGGTTCCTGCGGTTATTATTATTGATTTTGCAGAATAGTAGGTTCCAAAAAAAGTTTCCACACCTATGATTTGCTTTGTCGTATTCTTTACGTTATTTGTAAATGTTTCTACCTCTTTTACCACTAATTCAGTAACCATAGCCTCCTTTAGCGAAAGATTATCGGTGTTTTGGAGTATTTCTATCATTCGTTTTGAGTATTCTCTTTTGTCTGTTTGAGCCCTTAATGCCCAAACGGCTGGCCCCCTGCTAGCATTTAGAATTCTTTTTTGTATTGAAGTTTCATCAGCTAATTGCCCGATGATGCCTCCTAAAGCATCAATCTCATGGACTAATTGACTTTTTGCTGGTCCACCAACGGCAGGATTACATGGTTGCCAAGCAATTCGATCTAAATTTATTGTAAATAAAGCAGTAGAAAAGCCTAATTTTGCTGTTGTAATTGCGGCTTCACAACCTGCATGTCCTCCTCCAATAACAATAATGTCAAAAGACTCATTTGGGGATTGTGGATCTTTCATTATCGTGATGATTAATTAGCTAAGTTCCTAAATCTTGTAAATTGGGGTTCAAATAATAATTTAACAGTCCCAACAGGACCGTTTCTGTGTTTCGTGACAATAATTTCAGTTATTCCTCTATCTTCAGTTTCTGGATTGTAATACTCATCTCTATATATCATCAAGACTAAGTCGGCATCTTGTTCTATAGACCCAGATTCTCTTAGGTCACTTAACATAGGTCTTTTATTTGTTCTTGATTCAACTCCTCTACTTAATTGAGATAAAGCTACTACTGGTACTTTTAATTCTCTTGCCATACTTTTGAGACCTCTAGTAATACGAGATAGCTCTTGAACTCTGTTATCAGGTGTTGTACCCTCCATTAGTTGCAAGTAGTCAATAACTATTAAACCAAGTTCTTTTTTCTGCTCAGCTATTAATCTTCTGCAAAGAGATCTCATTTCTAAAACACTTAAATTAGGCTTATCGTCAATAAAAATTGGCAGTTGCCCTAATGAGTTAATTCCTTCTCCAAGTAAAGGCCATTCTTCTTGTTGTAGTCTTCCGGTTCTTAATCTTCCGCTTTCTATTCCCACTTCCATAGAAAGCAATCTATAGGTAAGTTGTTCTTTGCTCATCTCAAGGCTAAATACACAAACAGGAAGATCCTGAGATTGAGCTACATTCTTCGCAAGGTTTAAAACCATTGAAGTTTTCCCCATTGAGGGTCTTCCTGCCACAATTATTAAATCACTTCTTTGAAAGCCCTGAGTCATTGCGTCAAGGTCATAAAAATTTACTGGAATACCAGCTACAGAAGTTCCTAATGACCTGGACTCTATTTCATTAAAAGTACTTGTAAGAATTTCTGCTGCTTGGGTAAGACCTTTTGTCGGTTTTTCTTGACTAATTTCAAAAATTTTCTGTTCTGCCTTATCTAAAACCTCATTAGTCTCTTGTGTTTGATCAAATCCTAGTTGAACAACCTCATTCCCAGATCGGATGAGTTGTCTCCTTATAAATTTATCACTAATTAAATTTGCAACTTGTTCTATTGAGGCTGTAGAAGAAACATTTTCTACGAGTTCAACTAATTTAGTATTACCCCCAATCTTTTCAAGTGATCCATTGTCAGCAAGCCATGCACTCATTGAAGTAAGATCTGTAGGTTTGCCTTGTGTATGTAACATTAAGGCCGTTTTATATATCTCTTGATGAGCATTTATATAAAATGCTTCTGGTTTAATTAAATCGGCAATTCTTCCTATCGCATCAGGATCTAGTAATATGCCACCCAAAACAGCCTCTTCGGCTTGAATATTTTGAGGAGGAACTAAACCAGTGTTTTCATTATTAAAGTCTTTTTTAAAATTTTTATTAGACCCATTTGAAAAAGGAATTGAAACCATATACTTAAAGACTTAGATATATACTCTGACTACTTTTCCAAATAATGCAACAAAGTTATTAACTTATTACTTCAATGTTTACTTCCGCACTTACTTCTTGATGAAGTTTTATCTTTGCAACGAAAGAACCCAAATTATGAATATCTGGGACAGTTATGTCTCTTCTGTCAACATCTTTTTTCGTAGCTGCCTCTATAGCTTCAGCAACATCACCATTAGTAACAGTTCCAAATAGGACCCCATCTTCACCAACTTGTTTCTTTATTGTAAATCTACCAATAGTGGCTAGTGCGGTTTTAAAGTCAATAGCTTCTTGCTTTACTTTCTCTGCAGCAATTTTTTCTTTTGCTCTTTTTCGTTCAATTTGTTTCAGAATTGAAGGAGTTACATTAGCTGCTTTACCAAATGGTAATAAGAAATTTCTTGCATAACCAGGTGCTACTTCTACCACATCACCATCTCTACCGAGAGTGGAAATTGATTCTGTTAAAACGATTTTTACTCTTTTAGCCATGAAAATATTTATTTATATATTTAATAATAAGACCTAGAGGGTAATTTTACTTTTTTTGCTAATCCTAATTTGGCAAGAATTTTAATATGTTCCCAAGTTAAATCAATTTGACCTCTAAATAATCCTTGTCTAGCTGAATTAGGAAATGCATGATGATTATTATGCCATCCTTCTCCAAATGTTAAAGCTGCAACCCAAACATTATTTTTTGATTCATCACCACTTTCAAAAGGAGCTTTACCCCAGCAGTGCGTAGCTGAATTTACTAACCAAGTAATGTGGTAAACCACTACAAGTCTTAAAGGTATTCCCCATAACACTAATGCCCAGCCTCCAACTCCTAGTTTTTGTCCTATGGCATATAAACATAATCCAATAGGGATTTGTAAAAAGAGAAAATATTTATTAAGAAATCTATAATATGGGTCTTTAATTAAATCTGCACTTAGTTTGGGTACTGCCTTTAATGCCTCTACATCTTTAAACATCCACCCCATATGACTCCACCAAAATCCTCTCTTACTATTGTGATGGTCTACCTCTGTATCTGAAAATGAATGATGATGTCTATGCAAGCCAACCCAATCTATAGGACCATGTTGGCAACTGATAGCTCCACACGTAGCAAAAAATCTCTCCAACCATTTTGGGACAACAAACGATCTATGGGAAAGCAAACGATGATAACCCAAAGTGACTCCTAGGCAAGCAGTTAACCAGTAAAAGAAAAATAATGCTGTTATTGCAGGCATGCTCCAGAACTGAGGTTGTAATGCCACTAAGGATAATAAATGTATGGCAATCATAAAAAAGATTGTTCCCCATGTTTTATGTAATCTAGGAGGATATCTTTTAGAGTGACTAGATGGTTCAAGTAATTTATCTGAAAGTTCTATAACTTTTTCTGCAGGGACAGGTTTTTTTAATTTGGCTGTTTCTTGGAAGATAACTGATTTCATAATATTGGAAAAACTATTTTCAAAAAGGCCGATATGTAATAATATCATACTATACTATTGATTATTTAAATTATCCGTGAGCTTAGGATATCGCGATAAATTATTGAAAGGACGAAGAGCAATGGCTCATCTGATTCATCTTTGGCACGAGAGAAATGGTTGGTCCCACAGGGTTCTACCCTTGCTTTCCGAAATACTTGATTTAGGAAGAGTACATAATTCTCAGATTTCAAATCTAAGGAACGGAAAGTTATCATCACCTGGCCCGGAGGTTTTCCTTGCATTGGCACAAGTTAATACGATTCTTGATCAAGGGATAGAATCGATAAGGGATCAATTAGAAAAGAATCATCCAGAGTTATGGAGATCATTGCAAGATTCTGCTCTTCCATTAAAAAATGATGTGGGTAATCCTTTGTCAGCTGGAGAATTATTTGAAATTTTTTCTGGATTGAAACCTCTTCCATCATCATTTGATTGGTACATAGAGGATCATGAGGCTTCTACATTGAGTGAAGCTCTTTCTGATCATTTTTGTCAAAATAGGCCTTGGAGATCTTGTAAGTTAATTATTATGGATGCGTACAAGGTCTCTAAGTCTTTAAGAAGAGACCGTTTTGCAGAAGTGATAGCTGGCATAAAAGATTTTACAGCAGAAGAATTAGATGGTGAATTATTAGATCTTTATGAGACTTCAAAAAAGCTTTCTTATTTCAAAGGAGGAGGACCTAATACTTTTCTTATGTACTTGAGAGATATAGCTTCACAAAAAAAGAAAGTTTTAAAGAATGAAAAATAAAAACTATAACTATAGCCTAGCCGAAGAAATGGTTATATCTGTTGAGGAAAGTTTAAAGGATATTTTTCATGAAAGATCAAATCAAATTTATTACAAATTAGATAATATATTGAAAATTTTTAAAGAAGAAAAAGTCTCAACTAGTCACTTCCATCAATCTACAGGTAGTGGACACGATGATTTATCTCGACAAAAGATTGATGAGGTATTCGCTAAATTTTTTCTTGCAGAAAAATCAGCTGTAAGGATGCAATTCGTAAGTGGGACTCATGCTATAAGCTCCGTTCTTTTTGGTATTTTGCGGCCAGGGGATTTAATGTTATCTGTAACTGGAACTCCTTACGATACATTGGAGGAAGTGATAGGAATTAAAGGAAAGGGCAAAGGTTCTTTATTAGATTTAGGAGTTGAATATCGTCAAATTAGTATAGATGAAAAAATGAATTTTTATGAAGATAAAATTGTAGATTTTTTTAAACATAATAAATGCAAATTAGTATTTATCCAGAAGAGTTGTGGTTATAGTTGGAGAAAATCTTTAAATAATAATCAAATAAAACAAATTTGTAACCTTGTTCATTCACTTAATCCTGAATGTATTTGTTTTGTGGATAATTGTTATGGAGAACTTGTTGAAAATAGTGAACCAATTAGTAATGGCGCAAATATCATCGCTGGATCGCTAATAAAAAATTTGGGCGGCACTATTGTTCCTACTGGAGGATATATTGCAGGTGATTCTGAATTAGTTGAAATGGCATGTTGTAGATTAACTGCACCAGGAATTGGTGCCGATGCAGGAATTAACTTTGGTCTAGGAAGATTAATTCTGCAAGGATTATTTTTAGCACCTCAAATGGTGCACGAATCTTTAAAAGGTGCCGACTTGGTAGCTGCAGTATTTAAAAAACTAGGTTTTATGGTTTTACCAGAACCTAAGTCGTACAGATCAGACATAATTCAAGCAGTTAGATTAAATAATCCATATTTAATCCAAAAAGTATGTCAGTCTTTTCAAAATTCTTCACCGATAGATTCTTTTTTAAATGTTATTCCATCTCCAATGAGTGGTTATGATTCAAATTTATTAATGTCAGGAGGTACGTTTATTGAAGGAAGTACAAGCGAATTTTCAGCTGATTCTCCTTTAAGAGATCCGTATAATATTTTTGTTCAAGGTGGTTCTCACATGGCTCACATCAAAATTGCTTTAATTCAATTAGTATTTGAATTATTAGAGGAAAATCTAATAGAAAAGGAATCTCTCATTTTTTCATAAATTTTATTATGTCCTACAAGTTTCCAAATTATTTAAAGTATGCCGATACACATGAATATGTTAAGGAAGAGAATGGATTGTTAAAAATTGGTGTTAGTGAATTTGCAATTGATCAATTAGGAGATATTGTTTTTGTTGAATTAGTTGAGAAAGGAACATATTTACAAAAAGGAGAAACTTTTGGAACAATTGAGTCTGTAAAGGCTGTTGAAGAAGTATATCTTCCTTTCGCAGGAGAAGTGATTTCTGTAAACGGAGGTGTTATTGATAATCCAGAAATTTTGCAAAATGATCCAATTGGTGATGGATGGTTGCTAATTATTAAATCAGAATCAAATGTTTTATTAGATGAATTAATGAATTCAGATGAATATAAATCAAAGGTTGTTCCAAATTAAAGCAAATTTTTAAAAACCGGCTATTTTAAAGAAAAATAAATTAAATATGAATCCCATAAGTAACTCGGATTTATTTATTGATAGACATCTTGGATTGAAGGACAATGATGAAAAAAAAATGCTTCAAAAACTTGGTTTTAATAATATAAATGAATTTATTAATCAAGTTATTCCAGAAGATATTCAGTTAAAACAAAAATATTCAGATGTCTTACCAAAAGGATGCTCTGAAATTGAGGCATTGAACGAATTAGAAGAAATATCTAATAAAAATCTTAAATTTAGATCCTTAATTGGACTTGGTTATTATGGGACACATACCCCTAAAGTTGTACAAAGGCACGTATTAGAAAACCCTCGGTGGTACACGGCTTATACTCCTTATCAAGCAGAAATTGCCCAAGGCAGATTAGAAGCTTTGTTTAATTTTCAAACTTTAATTTGTGAATTAACAGGATTTTCTATAGCTAATGCATCGCTTTTAGATGAGGGAACAGCTGCTGCAGAAGCAATGACAATGAGTTTTTCTTCAAGGAAAAATAAGTCTTCAAATATTTTCTTAGTAGATGAAAATGTTTTTGATCATACATTTAATGTTTTATTGACAAGATCTAAACCGTTAGGAATCAATTTAAAACGTTTTAATCAAAAGTATCCTAAAAATCATGATGATGTTTTTGGCCTCTTAATTCAGCTTCCTGGTAAGAACGGAGACTTATTTGATCCAACATTTTTAATTTCCCAAGCTCATAAAGAAGAAATAGTCGTCGCATCAATTATTGATCCTCTTGCTCAAGTTTTAATAAAACCAATAGCCGAATTTGGAGTTGATATTGCTGTTGGAAGTTTGCAAAGATTTGGGGTCCCAATGGGTTTTGGTGGTCCTCATGCAGCCTTTTTTGCCTGTAGTGAAAAATATAAAAGACTTATACCAGGAAGAATCGTAGGACAAACTCTATCTAGAAACGGAGAACAATCACTTAGATTGGCATTGCAAACAAGAGAACAACATATAAGGAGAGAAAAGGCGACTAGTAATATTTGTACAGCTCAATCTTTGTTAGCAATAATATCTTCTTTTTATGCCATATATCATGGGTCTTCTGGATTAACAAAAATGGCTAAGAGGTTAGTAGTACTTAGATGTTATCTAGAATCTTTACTGTCTGAGTTAGGTTTAAAAATACCTCTAGGGAGCAGGTTTGATAGTGTCGATATTTACTGCAAGGATTCAGAAAAGATTCATAACGAAGCATTAAAAAACGGATTTAACTTAAGAATTTTACCTTTAGGTTCAACGATTGAGAAATCTACAGGATTTGGAATTTCCCTAGATGAGCTTTCTAATGAAAACGAAATCAATAAGATAGTTACTTTCATAGCAAATGGGTTAGGAAAAAAAGAAACTTTAAAGCAGATTACACTTAATAATTGTTTTCAGTTTGAGGGCATTCCGCTAAGAAGTAAAGAATGGATGCAACAAAATATATTTGAAAATTATCAAAGTGAGACGGATTTAATGAGGTATATTTTTAAACTTGCTGAGAAAGACTTTTCACTGGTTGATGGAATGATTCCACTAGGAAGTTGTACTATGAAATTAAATTCTGCAGCAGAGCTTATTCCAATTTCATGGGCTAATTTATCGTCAATTCACCCTTTTGCTCCAGCTAATCAAACTAAGGGTTATTCAAAAATCATAAGCGATCTTGAGAAATGGATTAGTGATCTTATTGGCTTGAAGTCAGTTTCATTTCAACCAAATGCAGGATCTCAAGGTGAGTTTGCGGGTCTATTGGCAATCAATTCTTATTTTGCTTCAAAAGGCGATTTATTAAGAAAAAAATGCCTAATTCCCCAAAGTGCTCATGGAACAAATCCTGCTAGCGCCGTTATGGCAGGATTTGATGTTGTAACTATAAAATGTGATTCTGAGGGTAATATTTCTTATGAGGATTTATTAATTAAGGTACAGGAATTTGATAATAAAATTGGTGCACTTATGTTAACTTATCCCTCTACTCATGGAGTTTTTGAATTAAAAATCAGAGAAATATGTAATTTAATTCATTCAGTTGGGGCATTTGTTTATTTGGATGGGGCAAATCTCAATGCTCAGGTCGGATTGTGTAAGCCTGGAGATTATGGCGTGGATGTATGTCATCTAAACTTACATAAAACATTTTGTATTCCTCATGGTGGCGGGGGTCCTGGAGTTGGTCCTGTTGCAACATCCGAAACTTTGAGCCCTTTCCTGCCTTCGCACTCTTTGAAAGATAACATTTCTAGTCAATTTGGTTATTCTGTATCTTCTTCAAAGCATGGAAGTGCAAGTATTCTTCCTATAAGTTGGATGTATATAAAGATGGCTGGTCAAAATGGTTTAAGAAAGGCGAGTAGTCATGCAATATTATCAGCAAATTATATTGCTGATACATTAAAAAATAAATTTAAGATTTTATATAAAGGACAAAATAATTTTGTTGCACATGAATGTATTCTTGATTTTAGAGAGTTGAAGTTAAAAACAGGTTTAAGTGTAAATGATTTAGCTAAGAGATTAATAGATTATAGCTTTCATGCTCCAACGATAAGTTGGCCAGTTCCTGAAACTATAATGATAGAGCCTACTGAAAGTGAAAGTTTGACAGAGTTAAATAGATTTTGTGAAGCTATGCTCTTAATAAGCGAAGAAATTGAAGAAATTGAAAAGAATATTGATCTCAGAAATAATAATTTAATTAGTAATGCTCCTCATACTATAAATGAGTTAATTTCAGATAATTGGAATTATCCTTATTCAAAAGAAAAGGCTGCATATCCTTATAAAGATAAATTCGAACACAAATTCTGGTCCCCCGTATCAAGAATTGATAATGCTTACGGAGATAGAAATTTAATTTGTTCTTGTAATGTTAATGATCAAGATTTCTTAGATGACAAAAAATGCGCATAAAGACTAGCATTCTTCTGTTTTTTTAGTTATCGTCAATTTAAATAAAAAATTTAATAATTTCTTATAGAATTTTTTTAGATTTTTTGATTACTATTATCAAGCATCAAATTTATTTGGGGTATTTGAAGCTATGAGCAAAGATTTAAAATCTGGTAAGGTTACATCCTTGCCAATTAACAAACTCAATCTACCAGATTTTGTAAATAATTCCTTAGGGAGTAATTCAAAGGTAAATTCTGTTGAAGGAACTAATGTAATAAGAGTACCATTTGGAAAAAGATTTCCTAAAAAACAGAGGCCAGATAAGAATCAAAATATAGCTACTTTAATACTACCAATCAATACATTTATTAATCCTTCTCCCCCACCGCATGTGGCTTAATTTACATAAATTTAGGAGATCTGTTCGAGTGTTTCTGAATAATATTTTTGTAATTGAAGAGTAGCTTGGTTCCAATCCCATTGTTCAGCTTCTTTTCTAGCTTCTCTTCTCATAGCTTCTTTTTTATTTTTATCGGCCAAGATTTTTTTAGTAGCTTCAATTAAACTTCTTTCCCCATTGTCTTTTTCGTCTGGGTCATATAAGCAACCATTTATTCCATCGTTGATAATATCTGGAATACCCCCTTTATTAGCTCCTATTACTGGGCATCCTGCAGCCATTGCTTCTAACAATACTAATCCCAGCGTTTCTGTGCTTGATGGGAATAAGAATATATCTCCAGATGCGTATGCACTGGCCAGCTCTTCACCAGATAAATAACCTATAAAGTTTGTTTTTGTGTTTTCAAAAATCTTTTCCAACTGTCCTCTGTATGGACCATCTCCTACTAAAGCGAGACACACGCCGGGTATATTATCTAAAACAGGTTTAATTCTTTCAATTTGCTTTTCTGCGGATAATCGACCTACATAAATTAAAAGTGAATCGGTATTTTGATATTTTCCAAATAATTTTTCTCTCATTTTTTCACTTCTTAACTCTGGTCTGAAGTTTTCAGTATCTACACCTCTTTGCCATAAAGCAGTCCTTTGTATTCCTTTATCTTCTAGTTCACTAACCATTGCAGTTGAGGTACAAAGATTTAATAATGCTTGATTATGAGCTGCTTTTAACAACTCCCATAAAAGTGGTTCTAACATTCCCATTCCGTAGTGTTCAAGATATTTCGGAAGATGTGTATGGTAACTTGCAATTAGAGGAATATTATTTTTTTTTGCTAGCCAGATACCTCCTAATCCAAGTACGGCTGGATTAACTACATGTACTAAGTCTGGTTTGAATGCCTCTAATTTATCAGAGACTGCAGGGCCAGGTAAGCCTAATTTTAACTCAGGGTATAAAGGTAGTGGCATTGCAGCTACTCCAACTATCGTTGCTCCTTTATAAGAATCAGGACATCCCTCTGGACAAAAAACTATGACTTCATCACCATTTTTGGTTAGAAATTCGATGGTCTTAGTTAGTCTTGTTACAATTCCGTCAACTTTAGGCAGAAAAGTTTCAGTAAAGAATGCTATTTTCACTTTTTTAAGTTAGATATTCAAACAATTTTTAATTAGTTTTTATTGCTTTAGCCTGTTTCTTTGTCCACGTTGAAATACAAGGAATTCTTTTTTTATCACATCTCATAGAGTATTTTTTAGCTACTTCAACAACTTCTTCTAATAAGCCATTATCAAGAGTGGTGGGATTAAGCCCCAATTCTATGAAACATTTATTATCAACTATTAAGTCATTCTCTACGGCTTCATTTCGAGGATTTGGTAAATAATTAATTTCTGCTCCAGTAAGAGAAGCAACTTTTTTAGCTAATTCGCCAACCTGATGACTTTCTGTCATTTGATTGAAAATTTTAACTCGTTCACCAGATTGTGGAGGATTTTCTAGAGCTAATTGAACGCATTTTACTGAATCTTTTATATGTATAAAAGCTCTTGTTTGCCCTCCTGTCCCATGAACAGTAAGTGGATATCCGATAGCTGCTTGCATGAGAAATCTATTCAGCACAGTACCGTAATCACCGTCATAATCGAATCTATTTGTCAATCTTGGATCTTTTAATGTAGTTTCTGTATTTGTGCCCCAAACAATCCCTTGATGTAAATCTGTAATTCTAATTAGGTCGTTTTTATTGTAATAAAGAAATAATAATTGATCTAACGTCTTCGTCATATGATAAACGCTGCCAGGACTGGCAGGATGAAGAATTTCTTCTTCAAAACGACTTCCATCAGGTTGAGGTACTTCAACTTTTAAATAACCTTCAGGAATTGTTGCGCCTCTATGTGATCCATATCCATATACCCCCATAGTTCCTAAATGAACAATATGAATATCTAAATTACTTTCTACAATTGCAGCAAGTAAATTGTGTGTACCATTTACATTATTATCAACTGTATATCTTTTTGTATAACTTGATTTCATTGAGTAAGGCGCAGCCCTTTGTTCAGCAAAATGTACAATCGAATCTGGTTTTTCCTCAATAAGTAAATTTAGTAATTTTTGATATTGTTTAGAAAGATCAATATTGATAAATTTTATTGGTTTCCCACCGGTTTCTTCCCATGCAGAAAGTCTTTCATTTATTGAAGCAATTGGAGTTAACGATTCCACTTCAAGATCAATATCTATTTTTCTGCGACTTAGGTTGTCAACTATAATAACTTCATGATTTTGTTCTGCTAAATTCACCGCACAAGGCCAACCGCAAAAACCATCTCCGCCAAGAACAATTACTTTCACTCAAAACTCCAGAATTGAAAATGTCATTTTATATTTATTAAATTACTACAGAGTGCTTCCAAAATGCGAAAAAAGATTGTAAAAAGTTTCAAATCTTTTCTCTTTAATTAACAAATTGGTTATTATTCCAATTTTTTTAATATTAAAATTTATTTTTTAAAGAATCAAATTACTTTATTGATATGTTTTTTTCAGGTGAACTTGCACTAGCTAACTTCTGCCTTTCAATTCTTCCAGCTAAAAAAGCCTCTCTCCCAGCCTTTACACCATAATTCATCGCTTTAGCCATTTTTAATGGGTTTTGAGCTAATGCGATAGCACTATTGATTAAAACTCCGTCTGCTCCAAGTTCCATAGCCTGAGAAGCTTCACTAGGTACACCTATGCCGGCATCAATTATTACTGGAATATTAGAATTTTCAATAATTATGGATATATTAGACAAATTCAAAAGGCCTTGACCCGAGCCAATAGGTGACCCTAATGGCATTACAGTTGAACAACCTATCTCTTCTAACTTTTTAGCTAATATTGGATCAGCATTGATATATGGTAGAACAATGAAATCTTTTTTTATCAATATTTCAGCTGCTTTTAGGGTTTCAATAGGATCTGGTAATAAATATTTTTTATCAGGAATTACTTCTAATTTGACGAAATTATTTTCTTCTTGACCTGACAATTTTGCAAGTTCTCTTCCTAACATTGCTATTCTTATTGCTTCGTCTGAATTGGTGCAACCAGCAGTATTAGGAAGCATCCAGAATTTTCCCCAGTCAATTTTTTCTAGTAAATTTTCACCACTTTGATTATTTTGAATTCTTCTTACTGCGACAGTGACTATTTCAGATTCAGTATTCGCTAAACTTTCTATCATTACTTCCGAAGACGTATATTTTCCTGTGCCAACCATTAATCTACTTGAGAAGCTTTTATCTCCAATTTGCAAGGAGGAATCTTTTTTCATTTTAAAATCCTTTATCTTTTATTTCTTTGTAAGGGGTGTAATTATTTCTTTTTTCAAGCTCTTTAATCTTTTTAATGGCTGTTTTGTTGTTTTGATCTATTACTAAAACTTTCTTATAAGTTGCATAAGCTAAATCATATTCCAGCAATCGTTGTTGTGCGGATGCAAGATTATTTAAAGCGACTATATAGCCGGGGAGAAATTTTATAGCTGAATTATAGTGCTTGATTGCTTGTTTAAATTCATTTTGTGCAGCATAAGAAAAACCGAGAGCATTTTCAATGATAGCTTTTGCTTCATTTGGTTCATTATCATAATATTCAATAGCTTGCAGAAAAGTCTTAGTGGCCTCTTTATATAACCTTTTTTTTATTTGGATAGAACCAAATTCATATAATTCGGAAGCTTTTGCTAGTGATTTTAAGCCTTTTTGCTCAAATTTTACTAAACTTAGCTCATCCTTTCTTGTCCTAAGAAATTGTCGAAATACAAAAACAGATATTATTATAAGTACTACAAAAAGGATTATCAAATAAGATTTAAAGGAAGATATTTCCATTATCTATAGTACATTTTTTACGATTTTTTTTAATTTAATTGCTTACAGTAGTAATTATTTTTTCAAAACATTCTGGATCGCTCAAGGCTAATTGTGCAAGCATTTTTCTATTGAGAATTATGTCAGAGCTCTTCATGCTATTAATTAATTTGCTGTAATTTGTGCCATTAATTCTCGCCGAGGCATTTATTCTTGATATCCAAAGTCTTCTAAAATCTCTTTTTCTTCTTCTTCTATCTCTATAAGCGTTGCAAAGAGCTTTCATTACTCTTTGATTTGCTGTTCTAAAAAGATTTTTGTTTCCTCCTCTGAAACCTTTTGCAAGATTTAAGATTTTGTTTCTTCTTTTTCTGGCTATGTTGCCTCTTTTAACGCGTGCCATAAATTTATTTTGAAAGTAACTTGAATACTCTTAAGCGTAGGGAATCATTAATTTTACATTATCAGCATCTCTTTCATCAACAACAGCTTTTGTTTTAAGATGTCTTTTTACTTTTGAGCTTTTATGATCTAGTAAATGATTATGGAAAGCTCTTCTTCTTGTAAATTTACCCGTAGCAGTAGCTTTAAATCTTTTTGCTGCTGATTTACGAGTTTTTAGTTTAGACATTTCCCTAGATAATGTTTAATTTAGGTAATCTAAACCTTTATATGCATTGGTGCAAATTAAAGTTTTGAATTGAAAAGGTAATGTCGAAGTAATGATGCGCAAAATGAACTTAAAATTTCTGATTTATGGATGTTGGTTATTTTGTTCAATTAATCCAATATTGACATTAAATAGCTTTGCAGAAGAATCTTCAAAAATAAATCTCACTCAAGAATTAAAAAAAGGTAATTTTTTAATTGGATTAAAACAACACTTAGGAGCTAAGAGTGATAACTTTAAAGAAAAAAATAATATTACTTTTACTACAAAAAAAGATTTTTTAAAACTCCATTCTATTAATGGTGTAAAACACAAATCCAAAAGAATCAATATTGTGTTGAAGAAAATAACCTTGAAATCCCCTTCGACTATTGAAAGAGTAGTATTTGGTCCATTTGCAAGCTATGAATCCGCAGTTAAGCAAGCTGAAAAATTAAAAGAAAAAGGTTATAAAGCTCTAGTAGCCTTTCCCAAAAATTGGGAAGTTTGGATTCCATTGGGTAAAAACCTTCCTGATAAAAAATTAAACTATAAATTGTTTAAGAAATCCTACAAGTCAACAATTACCCCTTTCCTTGTTACTGAATACTCGCAACATAAACTTCAAGGTCCGATATATATATCTTCATCTGAAGAGATAAAAATTAACGGTATTAATTTTGGTAAAAAGTTTTATTTAGCTAAAGATTCATATGGAACTTGGACGTTGATTCAGAAAATCAAATTTGATGATTACTTAAAAGGTGTTTTACCACATGAAATTGGCTCTAATTCACCTTCAGAAGCATTGAAAGCACAAGCAGTAATCGCTAGAACTTGGGCACTTTATAATTCTGATAGATTTAAAATCGATAAATATCATTTATGTATTTCTACTCAATGCCAAGTTTATAAACCTCCTGTGATTGAATATAAAAATGTACATAAAGCGATACAAGATACTTCAAATTTAATAATCACTTATAAAAAGAAACCAATTAATTCCTTTTATCATGGATCTAATGGAGGTATATCAGCTAGTGCAAGTGAATCTTGGCAAATAAAAGATTATCCTTATCTTAATTCAATGATTGATGGTTTAGATTCTTTAAGAAAATCCTTTAAACTTCCAATCAATAGCGGGGATGAATTAAATAAATTCCTAGAGTTTGCAGATGAAAAAGTATATGGTAATGAGCATTCCCTTTTTCGATGGGAGAAAATAATCTCTAATGAGGTAATCCAAAATAATTTAGTAAAAAATCAACTGATAGAGGAGAAATTAGATTTGGTTGATCTAAATATTATTGATAGAGGTTCCAGTGGAAGAGTAATAAAATTAGAAATTAAGCTAAAAAATTATAAGAAATCAATAGTTCTTATAAAAGATGATATCCGTAGAATATTGAGTTTTTTGCCAAGTAATTTATTTACAATTAATAAATTAAATGATAATCTTTGGATTTTTAAAGGGGGTGGCTTCGGTCATGGTGTAGGTTTATCTCAATCAGGAGCGATAGAAATGGCTGAATTGGGTTTTACTTATGAACAAATATTGAATCATTATTATCAGGGAACAAAAATTAAAAAAATTGAGATATTGTCTCAATAATTAAAATTAAGAATTTTAAACTTAGCATTTATGAATAACGGTTTTTATAAAAATCGAAGATTAAAATCAGTTTTCTTTTTTGCTGTTTGTTTATTTGTAAGCACTATTCCTCATATCTTTCAATTCAAATATTTTTTATTTTTTACACTCACGATTTCCTTTTTAGTTGCTTGTTATGGATTAAATGTAATTTCAAAAAACATAAAAAGAAGTGTTATTTCTCAGAATAATAAAAAGATAATTAGTGATGATAAGTTACCTTCTCTCGATATTTTAGTTGCTGCAAGAGATGAAGAGAATGTTATTGAAAGATTAGTTGAAAGATTATTTAATTTAAATTATCCAACTAATAAATTAAATATTTATATCATTGATGATGGTAGTTCTGATAAGACTCCTTTAATTCTGGAAAGGTTATCGAAAGAGTTTGATAAATTAAAAATTATAAGTAGATCTGCAAATGCTGGAGGTGGTAAATCAGGAGCATTAAATTATGCTTTAAAGTTCACACACGGAGAATGGCTATTAATATTAGATGCTGATGCTCAATTGAAAAATGATACTTTACCAAGACTATTTAGTTTCGTTTATGAGGGATCTTGGTCAGCAGTTCAATTAAGAAAATCTGTCATAAATGTAAGTAAGAATTTTTTAACGATTTGTCAATCTATGGAAATGGCAATGGATGCAATTTTTCAATATGGAAGATTATCTGTGGCTGGAGTATCTGAATTGAGAGGTAATGGTCAATTAATTAATAAAGAAGTTCTGCTTAAATGTGGTTCGTTCAATGAAGATACAGTTACTGATGACTTGGATTTAAGTCTTAGGCTTTTACTGTCTAAAGCTAAAATTGGGATTCTATGGGATCCTCCTGTTATGGAAGAAGCAGTTGAAAATATATCTGCTCTATTTTCACAAAGACAAAGATGGGCCGAAGGAGGTTTGCAAAGATTTTTTGATTATGGCGAGCAATTATTTTCAAAAAAAATTGAACTTATTCAGAAGTTTGATTTAACCTTTTTCTTTATCTTGCAATATGCCTTGCCTATTATATCTATGATTGATTTAATTTTAAGTATTGCTTTAGCGGAATCACCCAAGTATTGGCCAATCTCCATAACAGCATTTACTTTGTCGGGAATTGCAGTTTGGTTTGGCTCTTCATGTAAGAGTGAGGGTCCAGTTTTGCAAAATCTCAATTTGATGATGATGTTAGTTTCTCTTTTATATCTATCTCATTGGTTTTTAGTTATACCATGGGTAACAATAAAAATGTCTATTTTTCCTAAAAAGATCCTCTGGAAGAAAACACTTCATACTGGTGTTTAAATTATTAATCTAAATCAATAATTTCCCCGTTAAAAAAATTCGCTAGATTTTTGGAACTATTATCGTAGGATTCTGTTTGAGGTTTATTAGTTTGGGGGGATGAATTTTCAAAATCAGTGCTTTGTCTTTCCTTGTTTTCAATTGGTTTTTTAATTACTTTCTCTTGTGATTTTGTAGAGTTAGTAATATCAAATTTTTTGCTAGAAAAGTTAAGTTTTACTTTATCCCCAAAGATTTTTTTTATAGCATTCTCAATTATGATTTTTCGACTCTTGATCATATTTTCCCAATTGGGAGATAATGCTATTAAAACTTCATTCGAATCTATACTTGCAAGTTCTGCTTGCTGAGAAAGTAACATTCTTGTTGATGGCAATTCTAATTTAGACAGAATTAACTCCCACTTTTCTTTTAAATAATCAGTTTGATTATCATGTTGAGAATTAGTCTTGATATCTTGATTATTAATTAATTCCTTGTTATTAATAGTTGTTGATTCAATTTGTTTTTTATCATCATCAGATATAACTTGTTTAGTAATTAATTCTTTGTTATTAATAGTCTGTTGATTTATATTTACTTCATTACTTTTTACATTATTAACTATATTTTCTTTATCATTATTTTCTATAAGACTTGTTAGGTGAATTTCTAGCCATAATCTTGGATTATCGCTTGTTTTAATTTGATAATCAACATTCTTAAGCTTGTTATGCCAATCAATTATCCTAGTCTTACTTATGTTATTAGAAAATTTATTTAATTCATTTTGAAACTCAATAGATGTATAAAAAATATCTGAATAATTATTATTTAAAGTTTTAAGTAATAGATCTCTAGTAATATTTAATAATCCAACTAATATCTCATGAGGTTCATTCCCTGCATTATATAAGTCATTACAACTAATTAATAAAGACTCAGGGTCATTATTAATTAATCCATTGATTAAATTAGTTAAATCATTTTCGGATACTTCTCCTAGTAAATTTTGAACATTAGTTGTGGTTACCCCGTTAGGAAGAAGACTTAATTGATCTAGTAAACTTTGTGCATCACGCATTCCACCATTAGATCTTTTTGCAATAAGTTTTAGAGCTTGATCTTCAAACTTTATTGATTCTTTATTTGCTATCTCTGAAAGATTGTGGAAAATAGCATTTGAGCTGACTCTCTTAAAATCAAATTTTTGACACCTACTTTGAATAGTATTTATAACTCTTTCAGGATTTGTAGTCGCAAGAATAAAAACAACTCTTTCAGGTGGTTCTTCAATAGTTTTGAGTAAAGCATTTGAAGCAGCTGTAGAAAGCATATGACATTCATCGATGACATATACTTTCCATCTTGCTTGAGTAGGGGCAAATCTTGCCCTATCTATTATTTCTCGTATATTTTCAACTCCAGTATTAGATGCGGCATCAATTTCAATAATATCTAGGGCATTTCCATCTGCAATTTGTTTGCATAATTCGCATTTTCCACATGGATTAGCCGTAGGTTGTTCAAAAGATAAACAATTTAATGACTTTGCAAATATTCTTGCACTTGATGTTTTCCCCGTCCCTCTTGGTCCATTAAAAAGATAAGCAGGGGCAATTTTCTGAGATATTAATGCTTGTTTGAGAGTTATTGATATAAATTCTTGACCAACCAGCTGATCAAGGTTTCTAGGCCTATATTTTTGATGAAAAGGTTTATGTATATTACGCATTTATTATTATTAATTAAATGATTAAGGTTAAATTTATAAAAAGATAACCTCAATTATTATGCAGATTCTTTAATAATCCTACTAGGTCCTGAGGGAAGTTTAACAATTTTCGATGAGAAGAGTTTGTCTACCATTTTTTTCGTAATAGTGAACTCTTTTACTTCTTCTTGTGATGGAAGTGTATACATTAAATCAAGCATTAATTCTTCAATTATTGATCTAAGAGCTCTAGCACCTGTTTTCCTTTTAAAAGCTTCATTAGCAATTGCCTCCACAGCTTCTGGTTCGAAATTTAATTCAACGTTATCCATACTTAATAAAGTTTTAAATTGCTTTACTAGTGCGTCTCTTGGTTCAGTCAGAATTGATTCAAGTGTTTCTTTAGTAAGACGATCTAATACCGCGCATACAGGAATTCTTCCTATGAATTCTGGAATTAATCCATATTTGACTAGATCATCTAGTTCCAAATGCTTGAGAGCATCTCGGGGATCAACTGTTTTTTTTGCATTTAACTTGCTTTCGTCAGGGTTAGTAGTAAATCCAATGGAATGTTTCCCTAAACGTTTTTGAACAATATCCTCTAAACCTATAAATGCACCTCCACATATAAATAAAATCTGGCTTGTATCGATTTGAATGCAGTCATGGTAGGGGTGCTTTCTTCCTCCTTGTGGTGGAACATTGGCAATTGTTCCTTCAAGCATTTTTAATAATGCTTGTTGAACTCCTTCTCCTGATACATCTCTTGTGATTGATGGATTTTCACTTTTTCTAGCGATTTTGTCTATCTCATCAATGTATATGATCCCCTTTTGAGCTAAATCTACATTCATTTCTGACTTTTGTAGAAGTCTCAATAGGATATTTTCAACATCTTCGCCAACATATCCAGCTTCAGTAAGACTTGTTGCGTCAGCCACTGCAAAAGGAACATCTAGAAATTCGGCTAAAGTTTGTGCTAGTAACGTTTTGCCACTCCCCGTTGGGCCAATTAGTAAGATATTTGATTTTTGTAGTTTAGTTGATTGGGAATCATTAGAATTGTTTTCTTTATCTTCTTCTTTTAATCTCCAGGCTAGTCTTTTATAATGATTATAAACAGCAACGGATAGTATTTTTTTTGCAGATTCTTGACCTACAACCTGGTTATCAAGAAAAGTTTTTATTTCAAGTGGTTTTGGTATAGAAGTTAATTCTAAAGGGATAGATTTATCAGGATTATTAGTTGGTAATTTTTTCTTTACTTGTGTGGAGTTATTCAGTTTTGTTTGAGTATCAATTAATTCTTCATCGAGAATTTCATTACAAAGGTCTATACATTCATCACAAATGTAAACTCCGGGACCAGCTATAAGTTTTCTAACTTGATCTTGTGATTTACCACAAAATGAACATTTTAGATGGGCGTCGAATTTAGCCATCGATTATCAAAGCGTGTTTAGAAAAAAAGGTTAAATATCCTTTACTTATTAGGATTGCTTATAAAATTGGATTCGTCATCATATTCTTAAAATATTCCCTTTACTTGTCATTTTTTATGACTTTATCAATTAATCCATATTCAACTGCTTCTGCTGGGGATAGAAAATAGTCTCTTTCAGTATCTTCATTAATTTTTTCTAAAGATTGACCGGTATGCTCTGCTAAGAGAGAATTTAATGTTTTTTTGAGAAATAGTATTTCTTTTGCTTGTATCTCAATTTCTACTGCTTGGCCCTGAGCACCTCCAAGAGGCTGGTGAATCATTATTCTCGAATTAGGTAAAGCTAGCCTTTTTCCTTTCGCTCCCCCACTAAGGAGGAATGCCCCCATACTTGCAGCCACGCCGAAACAAATTGTTGCAACGTCCGGAGAGATTTGCTGTATTGTATCGTATATAGCTAATCCAGCAGTTACAGAACCACCGGGAGAATTAATATATATCTGGATGTCTTTTTCAGGATCCTCGGCTTCTAGAAATAATAATTGTGCAACTAGTGAATCCGATACTTGATCATTAATTCCGGTACCTAAAAATATTATCCTTTCCCTTAATAATCTTGAATAAATATCAAATGCTCTTTCTCCTCTTCCTGATTGTTCGACTACAGTAGGTACAGCAGATCTCGAGTTTTCAATAACATTGCGAGAATATATTGAACTTTGGATTAAATGTTTTTTTTCAGAATACACTTAGTTAATATCTTTCTATTCCTAATTTAGGGGTTTTTTTGTTGATTAGTTAAATTTTTTATAAATTAAATTTTTTCTTTTTTATTTATCTTAGGTTTACTTTTAGTTTGGACGCCTTTTTTTGTAGTTGCTTTTTTGGTTGTTTTTGTGGTTAATTTTGTTGCTTTTTCACTGATTTCTTTTACGGCTGAATTTTCTTCAAGCCAAGTGATTAACTTTTCTTGTAGGAGATCGTTATGTACTACATCTTTTAATTTCTGAATGTCAATTTGTTTTGTTGATTTAGAAATTTCATCTTCATATTCCTTCATTTTCTGATCTATTTCTTCATCCTCGACTGTAATTTTTTCTTTTTCTGATAATGCTTTTAAAGCTAAATTTCTTTGAACATTTTTTTCAGCTTGAGGACGAGTTGATTCTGCTAAAGATTTCACTAATTCTGGAGTAAAAGTTGATTTAATATCCATTCCTTGTTGAGCAAATCTTTGCGCTGTTTGTTCAATATTATTTCTAACTTCAATATCAATCATTGCTTTTGGAATCTCGGCATCTAACTCTTTGGATAGTGCATCCATTAAAGCTTCAACTTTTATATTTTTTTGAGTATTATCAAAATTCTCCTTAAGTTGTTTTTCTATATCTTTTTTTAATTCTTTTAATGTATCTTTATTTCCAGATTGTTTTGCAAAATCATCATTAAGTTCAGGCAATTCTTTTTCTTTAAGATCTTTGAGACTTATTTCAAAGATTGCTTCTTTACCTCTGGAATCTTCATGAGAATAGTCTTCAGGGAATCTTAGAGTAAGAGTTTTATCATCATCAATTTTCATACCAACGATTCCCTCAACGAAGCCTGGAATCATTTTGTTCTTTTCTAATTCAAGATCCATTGAATCACTAGATCCTCCGTCGATTTCTTTTTTGGAATCTTTGTAAATACCTTTGAAACTAACCACCGCGATGTCTCCTAACTTAGCAGGTCTATTATTAACTGGAATAATATTTGCTAATTGATTTCTTGATTTTTCTAAAGCTTCATCTATGGATTTGGGGTCAAACTTACTTTTTTTAATCTCAACTGATAGACCTTTAGATTTTTTTAATTTTAATTCGGGTGCAACATCAGTTTGTAGAGTAATTTTTAAAGGTTTTTCTGGATTAAAAATTTTTAGTATTGATTCAAATCCATCAACTAATTCTGGTTCACTTAGTGGCTCTATTGATTCCATTGTTAAAGCCTGGTTCCAAGATTTATCAATTATTTTTTCTAGGGCAGAGGCATGTAGTTGAGTAATGCCGATTCGTTGTATTAATACTTGTTTTGGAATTTTGCCAAGCCTAAATCCAGGAATTTTGGCCGAACGACTAATTGAATTTATTGTCTCATTTATGCATGATTTGCATGTATTAGATGGGATTTCTAATTCAAGTGCAACTCTACTTTGAGGTAGTGCGGTTGTTTTTACTATTAATTCTTCTTTAATCATGTTTGATTTTTTAAAATTATTACATTAGGCAGAAACTTAATTATTCCACATTAAGTGATTTCCTTGAAGTTAACTTTTTTGATACAGTAAGAAAAATATTAAATTTCATAATCTTTAAATTTATATAGTGAGAAATTCTCCTTTTTTGCCAAATAGACCATTAAAAGTAGCTGTTTTAGGCTCTTCAGGTGCTGTTGGATCTGAACTACTTAAAATTCTTGAAGAAAGAGATTTTCCTATCTCAGAATTAGTTTTGCTTTCATCACAGCGGTCAGAAGGAAAAATAGTCAAATGGAAAGGAGAAGAAATTATTACTAAAAAAGCTTCAAAAGAAGAATTTTTGAATGTTGATTTAGTTCTTGCTTCCGCTGGTGGAAGTATTTCAAAACAATGGTTATCTACAGTTAAAGATCAAAATGCTGTATTAATTGATAATTCAAGTGCTTTCAGATTAGAAAATGACGTTCCTCTTGTTGTTCCGGAAGTCAATGCTTCTGAAGCTTTAAAGCATAATGGTGTTATCGCTAATCCTAATTGCACAACTATATTACTGACTTTAGTTTTAGCTCCTTTGAATAAAATTTCGCGGATTAAAAGAGTAATCGTTTCAACTTATCAATCGGTAAGTGGAGCCGGGCAATTAGCAATGGAAGAATTACAGTTTTTAACTAAGCAATATTTGCAGGGTGATCCTAAAGAAAGTGAAGTATTACCATATTCCTTGGCATTTAATCTATTTCTACATAATTCACCAATGCTTTCAAATAATTACTGCGAAGAAGAGATGAAAATGACCAATGAAACTCGCAAAATACTAAATATTACTGATTTAAAACTTTCTTCAACATGTGTTCGAGTTCCAGTTCTTAGAGCCCATTCTGAATCAGTTAATATTGAATTTGATAATGTTATCAAGCCTTCTCATGCTATTAACCAATTGAAAAAAGCTAAAGGTTTAGAAATACTAGAAGATTATGCAAAAAATAGGTTCCCCATGCCAAATGATGTAATGGGAAGAGATAATATTGCGGTAGGAAGAATAAGAACCGATATTAGTAATCCTAATGGATTAGAATTATGGTTATGTGGAGATCAAATAAGGAAAGGAGCGGCGCTTAATGCTGTTCAAATAGCTGAATTATTAATTACAAAAAAATGATTCCAAACAATACTAAATTTGCTAATCCATTATTCGGAAGAATTTTGACAGCTATGGTTACTCCATTTAAAGAAAATGGCGCAGTTGATTATGAATTAGCTATTAAACTTTCTAATTACCTTTGTGAAAATGGATCTGATGGAATTGTGCTTTGTGGGACCACAGGAGAGTCTCCCACTCTTACATGGACTGAACAACATAATTTGTTTGTTGCAGTAAAAGGTTCTTTAAAGTCTAGATCTAAAGTGATTGTTGGTACAGGTAGTAACTGTACCAGTGAGGCTATAGAAGCTACCCAAAAAGCTTATGAATTTGGTGCGGATGGTGCTTTAGTTGTTGTCCCTTACTATAATAAACCCCCTCAAGAAGGTCTTTATAAACACTTTAGTTCTATAGCTAATGCAGCTAGTGATTTACCTTTAATGTTATATAACATCCCTGGAAGAACTGGTTGTAATTTATTGCCCACCACTGTAAATAAACTTATGGATTTTCCAAATATTCTCAGTATTAAAGCAGCAAGCGGTAGAATAGAAGAAGTGACAGAGTTAAGGGCAGCATGCGGCTCTAAACTTTCAATATATAGTGGCGATGATTCATTGTTGCTTCCTATGTTATCTGTTGGTGCTGTTGGTGTAGTAAGCGTTGCGAGCCACATTGTTGGGTTGCAGCTAAAAATTATGATTGAATCATTTCAAAAAGGTGAAATATCTATCGCTCTTGATATTCATGAAAAACTGCAACCACTTTTCAAGGCACTCTTTGAAACAACAAACCCAATTCCCATCAAAGCAGCTTTAGAACTAAAAGGCTGGCAGGTTGGTTCTCCTAGGAATCCATTAACCCCTCTTATTAAAGAAAAGAGAGAAGGCTTACTTCAGATAATTCAAAATCTGTCTTTGTAAATACTTTTTTTAACGCTTTAATAAAGTTACTTTTACTTTAATAACCACAAATAATCACATTTTTTGCTTGTTAAAATACTATTATTATGAATTCAAATCAAATCAAATCAAATAATAATCAAACCTTATCTCAAACAAAAAGATCAAATGAACCTGCTTTAAAAATTATTCCATTAGGGGGTCTTCATGAAATAGGCAAAAATACATGTGTTTTTGAATATCAAGATGACATCATTTTAATAGATGGGGGACTCGCTTTCCCAAGTGATGGCATGCATGGTGTGAATGTTGTTATGCCTGACACGTCTTATTTGCAAGCTAACTTAAATAGATTTCGTGGAATGATAGTAACTCATGGTCACGAAGATCATATTGGTGGAATTTCTCATCATTTAAAGAAATTTAATATTCCTGTGATTTATGGCCCACCTTTAGCGATCTCAATGCTGAAAGGAAAAATGGAAGAAGCAGGCGTGGCTGATAGGACAACAACTCAGACTATAGAACCAAGGCAAGTTGTCAGACTTGGCCAGCATTTTTCATTAGAATTTATACGGAATACCCACTCAATTGGCGATAGTTTTTCTTTAGCTTTAACTACTCCAGTAGGTGTTGTTTTCTTTACTGGGGACTTTAAATTTGATCATCTACCACCAGATAACAAACATGCTGATATTGAAAGAATGGCATTTTATGGAGAGAAGGGGGTTCTTTGCTTACTCTCAGACTCTACAAATTCTGAAGTAAAGGGTTTTGTCCCTTCAGAAATTTCTGTTTTTCCAAATTTAGATCGAATAATATCTGAAGCCAAAGGTAGAGTGATGCTTACTACTTTTGCAAGTTCAACCCATAGAGTTGCTATGGTGATCCAATTAGCAATGAAGCATGGACGTAAAATTGGATTAATGGGACGATCAATGCTAAATGTTGTTGGTAAATGTCGTGAATTAGGTTATATCAAATGTCCTGATGATCTCTTTTTTCCGATTAAAAGTATAAGAGATTTACCGGATAGAGAAACCTTACTCTTAATGACAGGTAGTCAAGGAGAGGTAATGGCTGCATTAAGTAGGATCGGAAGAGATGAACATCCACACGTTAAACTCAAAACCACTGATACAGTTATTTTTTCTTCCAGCCCAATACCCGGAAATACAATTTCTGTAGTGCACAGCATTGATAGATTAATTAAATTAGGAGCTAATGTTATTTATGGTAAAGAACATGGAATTCATGTTTCTGGTCATGGATGTAGAGATGATCAAAGATTGATGCTAGCGTTAATTAAACCAAAGTTTTTTGTTCCTGTACATGGCGAATATAGAATGCAAGTTCTGCATGGTAAAACCGCTGAATCGATGGGCGTAGATCCCAATAATATACTCATCCTCGATAATGGAGATACTATTGAGCTTAGAGCTGATTCAATGATTCAAGGAGATCCAGTAAAATCTGGAATTGAAATGTTGGATAATACGAGAACTTGTGTGGTAGATGCAAGAGCTCTAAAAGAGAGACAGCAGTTAGCAGATGATGGAATAGTTACTGTTTTAGCCCCTATAAGCACAGACGGTAATATGGTAGCTCCACCAAGAGTAAGTTTGAGAGGCGTAGTAATATCAGCTGATCCAAGAAAAATGTCTATGTGGACCGAAAGGGAGATAAATTGGGTACTCGAAAACCGCTGGAAACAATTATCAAGACAAACCAGTCCCAATAGTTTTGAAGTTGATTGGATTGGGGTCCAAAGAGAGATTGAAAATGGTTTAACTAGAAGAATGCGAAGAGAATTACAAGTAGAGCCATTAATTTTATGCCTAGCTCAACCTGCGCCAAGCGGAACCCGAGCTTATAAACCTCAAATAGTTAATGAGCAAAATCAGCATCCAAGAAATAAACATTATCCAAATGTTAATAATCAAAATATAAACCGCAATCAAAATAACTACAAAAATAATCCATCAAATAAAAATATAAATCAAGTAAAGAATAATCAATCTATAAAAGATTCCGTTAAGAATCCAATAACTAAGACTGAGGAGGCACCTGCCGGTAGGACTAGAAGAAGGAGATCTGCAGTATCATCCTAATTTCTTTTTAAATTTATATAGTTTTTATTCCAAACAATCTCATATCCATCTGGTAAATCTATTTGGCCTCTATCTTTCTCAAAAATTGAAGAAGCTAAATGAGTTAAATGTCTTGAGCTTAACTGTTTTGTACAATCCTTCTTTAGAAAAGTATTTAAAATGGTACATCTTGCTTCAATGCATAAGCTATTTAATAATTCCCTCTTTATCCCAATCGCATCTTTACAAGAAAGGTATGCAAGCTTACTTAGATCATTTTGTTCATTCTTATAATTGCTCATTTTTTCTGCAAAACTATTTATCCTATTAGAAGAACCAGGATACATAGTTTCTAGAATAGGAATAATTTTTTTTCTTACTAAATTTCTCTTAATCGTTAGATCGCAGTTAGTAGGGTCTTCCCAAATAGGAATGTTTTGAAGCTGGCAAAATTTCTTGGTATCTTCTCTACTAAATATTAATAATGGTCTTATTAAAAAAATGCGATGTTCAAGTAATCTTTTTTTGTCGATATAGCTTAGTCCTGCATAATTGCTTCCCCTAGCTAAATTTAATAAAAATGTTTCTGCATTATCTGTGTTCGTGTGACCGGTTATTAAGTAAATATCAATTTCTTTTTGGTTCTCAATAAATAATTGATTTGCCCTTTCACTTAATTTCTTATATCTCCAATCTCTAGCTTTTTCTTCAGAAGAAATATTATTTTTGTTAGCTCGATCAGAAAAAAATGAAATATTTTTTTTATTACAGTAACTTTTCAATTCAAGTGCATATTTTTCAGATTTTTCATGCCATTGATGATCTCCATGCCAAACATTCACAAACCAATTATGTTGCATTTTCATATCGTTGATTAGGTTCAATAATGCCATCGAATCTTGTCCTCCGGAAACTGCTATTAATAGATTTGCTCCATCCGGAATTAATGTTTTATTACTTAATATCTCTTTATGTAGAAGATGATGCCAGGAGGTCCAATTTTTTTGCGTTGAATTTTTATTAGACATATTGTTTAACTCAGATAATATTTTTTTAAAAATTCACTGTTTTAATAAAACAATGTCACAATCAGGTAATAAATTCATAAAGTCTATGAGTCTGATTAATCTTTTGCCACAAAAAATTCAAGATGAGCTTAGCAGTAAATCTTTACTCAAAGTTATTTCAGGATTAAGTAATTTTGAAAACCGATCTGTAAAAAAAATTACAGAAGCAGCTTTTATGGGGGGAGCTGATTTAATTGATATAGCTTGTAAACCCGAATTAGTTGAATCCGCTTTCGAGATATCATCATTACCAATTTGCGTAAGTTCCGTAGAGCCTAAATCCTTTATAAATTCAGTTAAGGCAGGAGCGGCTCTAATCGAAATTGGCAATTACGATAGTTTTTATGACGAAGGAATTACTTTCTCGGATGAGAAAATTTTAAATCTAACAAAAGAAACTAAAGATCTTTTACCTAATATTCCTCTATCAGTAACGGTTCCTCATACTATGCCTATTGATAAACAAGTAGATCTTGCAATTAAATTAGTTTTTGAAGGTGCTGATATTATTCAAACTGAAGGAGGCAAAAGTTCTAGCCCATATAGTTCAGGAATTCAAGGATTGTTAGAAAAGTCAGTACCTACTTTGGCAGCTACTTTTGCAATATTCAAGGAATTTGAGAAACAGTCTATTAATACTCCAATTATGAGTGCTTCAGGCTTAAGTGAGATATCATGTCCTTTGGCAGTATCATGTGGAGCTTCTGCTGTTGGTGTTGGATCTGTAGTAAATAAATTAGATGATTTAATATCAATGGTTGCTGTTGTAAGAGGCTTAAAAGAATCTTTGAAAAATTCAATGATTAGAGAAAAAATTTCCTAAGATATAATTAACTTAAGTTATTAGATGAATGAATAACTATAAGCTTCAGGCACCTTATGAACCAAACGGTGATCAACCTAAAGCCATTAAGAAGTTAGTTCAAGGAGTTAATAGTGGAAAAGAGTTTCAGACCCTTTTAGGAGCAACTGGAACGGGAAAAACTTTCACTATTGCTAATGTAATTCAGCAAACTGGAAGACCTGCACTTATTCTGGCTCATAATAAAACTTTAGCGGCTCAATTATGTAATGAATTAAGGCAGTTTTTTCCTAAAAATGCTGTTGAGTACTTTATTTCTTACTATGATTATTATCAGCCAGAAGCTTATGTTCCAGTAAGTGATACATACATAGCAAAAACTGCTTCAATTAATGAAGAGATTGATATGCTTAGGCATTCTGCTACTCGATCATTATTTGAGAGGAAAGATGTAATTGTTGTTGCTTCTATTAGTTGTATTTATGGTCTAGGAATACCAAGTGAATATTTAAAAGCTGCTGTTAAATTTGCTGTTGGTCAATCTATAGATTTACGTTCTTCTCTAAGAGCGCTTGTGGATAATCAATATACAAGAAATGATGTGGAGATTACTAGAGGTAGATTTAGAATAAAGGGAGATGTATTAGAAATTGGACCAGCTTATGAAGATAGATTGATAAGAATTGAATTATTTGGAGATGAGATTGAGGCTATTAGATTTGTCGATCCATTAACTGGAGAAATTCTTGAGAGTCTTGATCAAGTGAGTGTTTACCCAGCAAAGCATTTTGTCACTCCAAAAGAGAGACTAAATTCTGCCATAAGTGCTATTAGAAGTGAATTAAAAGAACAACTTGATAAATTTGCTTATGAAGGAAAGTTGTTGGAGGCGCAGCGTTTAGAACAACGCACAAAATATGATTTGGAAATGCTACGAGAAGTTGGTTATTGTAATGGGGTTGAAAATTATGCACGTCATTTGGCTGGTAGAGAAGAAGGCACTCCTCCAGAATGTTTAATAGATTATTTCCCAAAAGATTGGTTATTAGTAGTTGATGAAAGTCATGTAACATGTCCGCAATTACATGCAATGTATAACGGTGATCAAGCTAGAAAAAAGGTATTAATAGATCATGGTTTTAGGTTACCGAGTGCTGCAGATAATAGACCTTTAAAATGTGAAGAATTTTGGGAAAAATCTAGACAGACATTGTTTATTAGTGCAACTCCTGGTCAATGGGAGTTGGATCAATGTGAAGGCAAGTTTATTGAACAGGTTATTAGGCCTACAGGTGTTTTAGATCCAATAATTGATGTTAGGCCTAGTGATGGACAAATAGATGATCTTTTATCAGAAATAAGAGTTAGAGCAAAAAAGGATCAAAGAGTATTGGTTACTACTCTTACAAAAAGGATGGCAGAAGATCTTACAGATTTTTTATCGGATAATAAAGTTAGGGTGAGATATTTGCATTCTGAAATTCATTCGATTGAAAGGATAGAGATTATTCAAGATCTTAGATTGGGTGAATATGATGTACTGGTTGGAGTGAATTTGCTTAGAGAAGGACTTGATCTTCCTGAAGTTTCTTTGGTTGCTATTTTAGATGCTGATAAAGAGGGATTTTTGAGAGCAGAGAGGTCGCTAATTCAAACTATTGGAAGAGCGGCAAGACATGTTGAGGGGGTTGCTTTACTTTATGCAGATAACTTCACACAATCAATGAAAAGAGCGATATCTGAAACTGATAGAAGAAGAACAATCCAAAAAAAATATAATCAAATCAATGGCATTATTCCAAAACCTGCAGGTAAGAAAATTGAAAATTCAATATTATCTTTTTTAGAGCTTTCCAGAAAATTAGATACTGGAGGATTATCTAAAGATCTTATAAATATTGTTAGTAATAAAACGGATGATATTTTAAATGCTAAAGATAATCAATGTTTATTAGATGAAATGCCTAGTTTAATTGACAAGCTAGAAAACAAAATGAAAGATGCAGCAAAAGAACTAAATTTTGAAGAGGCAGCGAATCTAAGAGATAGAATTAAGAAACTTAGGCAAAAATTATCTAGAAATAGTTAATTAATTATTTATTTATCTAATTCGAAATAAGAATGAATTGCATTGACTGCTTGGTCACAATCCTTCTCTAAGACGATACAAGAAGTTCTTATTTCGCTTGTAGCAATCATTTCAATATTAATATTTTTATTAGCAAGTGCTCTAAATATTTTTCCAGCTGTTCCAACCTTAAATGCCATTCCTGCTCCAACTGTGCTTACTTTGGCTATCGCTGGTCCATCTTCGATAAATGATCCTGGCAATTTTTTTGTTAAAGAGTGGAAAATTTTATTAGCTTTTTCTCTATCTTCTTTGTTCATAGTAAAACTAATATCTTTTGTTTTGAATGATGAGAACCTTTCAGATTGAACAATAGTATCAAAAATCAAATGACTCTCTGCGAGAGCTAAACAAATTGAAGCTGCTACCCCAGGTTTATCAGGTAGGTTCCTAATACTAACTTGAACTTGATTTTTATCTAATGCAATTCCTCTTACCTCAGGCTGATCCTCTCTCTCAATTATTGGATTAATAAATATTTGTGTATCAGATAATTTAAATTTCTCACCAACAAATCTTATAGCTTTTGGAATATTGTCAATATCAATTACGCAGCTGACTTTGATTTCGCTGGTGGCTATTAATCTTACATTTATGTTTGCTTGGGATAAAGTATCAAATAAATCAGCCGACACACTTGGTCTGCCCATTATTCCAGCTCCTTGAATACTTAACTTAGTCATATTTGTTTTGAAATTATATTCGCCACCTAATTTATTTGTTATCAATTTACATTGATCAATTGTTTTAGTTAACTCAAACTCATTAACTGTAAATGCAATATCATTACTCTTCCCATCATGTGTAGCTTGGATTATTAAATCAACATTAATGCTCGCTTTAGACAAGGTTTCAAATATTTGAGCTGCAATTCCAGGTCTATCAGGTAGGTTGGAAATACTAAATACGGTTTGGTTTTCTACTACTTCAAGACTATTAACAGTTTTTGTTAATTCTAACCCTCCTCTTTTAAGAGCTAATGGTTTGATTTTGCTATGTAAAAGAGTGCCATTTGAGAATGTTTGACTCGATTTTACATATAATTTAATTCCATAATTGCGAGCAATTTCTACAGCTCTTGGATGAAGTACTGAAGCACCAACACTCGCAAGTTCTAGCATCTCTTCACAACTAATAATATCTAATAATTTTGCACTAGGTACAATTCTTGGATCAGTGGTAAGAACCCCTGGAACATCTGTATATATCTCGCAAGTTTCTGCGCCTAATGCTGTGGAGAGTGCTACTGCTGAAGTATCTGACCCCCCTCTTCCCAAAGTTGTGATTTCCATTGATCCAGTATGACTAAGAGTTGAGCCTTGAAACCCAGCAACAACAACTATGTAACCTTGATCTATATAGTTTTGTATTCGTTCTGTTTTGATATCTAGAATTCTTGCTTTTCCATGAATAGATTCAGTAACAATTCCAACTTGGCTACCTGTCAAAGATATTGCAGGCATCCCATATTCATTTAATGACATTGAAAGAAGTGCAATAGTCACTTGCTCCCCTGTAGAAAGGAGCATATCTAATTCTCGGCTATTGGGATTTTTGCTGATTGATTCTGCTAGTTTATTTAAGTGATCTGTGGAATTACCCATTGCAGATACAACTACGACGATATCATTTCCAGCTTCTTTACTTTGAACAATACTTTGGGCAATCGCTTTAATTTTTGTAATATCTCCAACCGAAGTACCGCCAAATTTTTTGATTAATAAAGCCATATTTAAATCATAATATAAATTATCAAACTTAATATTTGATTAACTTAAGTTAACGAGATTTTCTGTAAAAACATTAATAGGATTATTACCTTTTTTTAGTGATGATTCAATATCTAATAAATTACTCATCAATTTAATTAAGAAATCTGAGGATGTATTATTTACTTTTTTACGGATAAAAAAAATTCTTTTTGGGTTAGATATATTTGCAAGTTTGCATATTTTTGCTAAATCTTGTTCACCAGATTTATAAAGTAATTTTACTATGGTATGCATTCTGATTTGACTTATTAATCCCGCATTGAGCTTTAACGCAGGTTCTCCTTTTTTTAATAAATAATGGATTTCAATAAGACTCTCATTAATATTATTTTGTAATAGATGATCGATTATTTTAAAAATATTTGCCTGATGATCATTAAATATTTTTTTTACATCATCACTGTTTAGAATAAGTTTTTTGTTTTCATTATTATTCGATGCAGATAGATATATCTTTGCTTTAGCTAATTCGCTCATTAAGTTAAAACTATCATTTCCAACTGAATTAATAATTAAATCGGCTGTCCCTTTGCCTAGACTAATATTCATCGAATTTGCGGTGATCTCTAGGTATCTTTTCTGGCCTTCATAATCCCAGATATCTGGCAAAGAAAATGATGTTTCAATTGCTAAATCTTTGTTAATTAAATTTTGAATAAATTTTGTACTCTTGAGTCTTGAATCCGGTTTTTTTGTATTTTGTAAAAGAAAGTAAGTTTTACTTGGAATGTTTTGATAAATTTTTTCAAATTTGATTCTTATTTCATCATTTTTATTTGTGAATATTGGGTTATTTTTTAATACAATTACTCGTGATCCATTCCCTAAAGGAGGCGTTAATATTTCATCAAATGCTTGTTTGATTTGATTATCATCGTCACCATTTAAATAGCTAATATTTAATTCTCCCCATGCTTTGGATACTTTTTCATCAATTATTTTTTTAATAAAATTATTACATGCATTTAAATCATTTCCCCATATTATATGTATTGGCATATTTGCAAAAAAAGGACTTATTATAATTATGCTTCCTTATTAATATAAGATAAATTAAATTTTAATGATAAAAGATCATCCTATTTTTTTAGAAAGTATTAGATTTATTAAATCTAATTTGAATGAAAATAATTTTAATTACTTAGAAAATAAAGTTTTAGAAAGATTAGTGCATACCTCAGGTGATTTTAATATTCAGAAACTTTTGGAATTTAGTGAAGGAGCGTGTGAACAAGCTGTAAGATCTCTAAAAGAGGGAGCACCAATATTGACTGATACTGATATGGCTGCTGCAGCTATTGAATCAATGGCAAAAAATACCAATGGAAATAAAGTTGTTTCTGCAAAAAAATGGTTTAATGATCAAGATTTCTTAGGATTAACTAAAACTGCTTATGGGATAGAAAAAGGTTGGATTGAATTATCAGCCAAAAATTTAGGAAGTCAATCACCAATTATTGTTATTGGAAGTTCGCCAACTGCATTAGTCAATTTATTAGAGATTCTAAAGACTTCAAAGCAGATTCCTAGTTTAATTATTGGAATGCCTGTAGGTTTTATTGGGGTTAGACAAAGTAAAAATAAATTACTCAATACTACTTATCCTAAAATTATTGTTCACTCTACGAGAGGAGGTGCTGCAATGGCCGCCGCAGCTGTTAATGCCTTATTAAGAGAAACTATCTAAAATAATTTTTATAAAATTTGTTTGGATAGTTTATTTAATTTTAATTTGAGAATTCAACTGATTGTTTTTTTCTAGATAATCTAAAACTAATCTAGCTTTATCAACAACTTCTTTAGGAACACCGGCTAACTTTGCAGCTTCAATGCCGTAACTTTTGTTCGCACCACCTTTTTCAATTTTATGACAAAAAAATAGTTCATCTTTTTTCTGTTTAACTAATACTTGAAAATTTTCTATATTTGTATTTGTATTCTTAAGGTAATTTAGTTCATGGTAATGAGTAGCAAAAATGGTATTACATACAATTTTCTTTGCAAGATATTCACTTACTGACCATGCTATTGATAGTCCATCAAAAGTAGATGTTCCTCTTCCTATCTCATCAAGTAAGACAAGAGAGTTAGGTGTCGCTTGATTTAGTATTGATGCCGTCTCTGACATTTCTACCATGAATGTAGATTGTCCAGAGGATTGATCATCTACGGCTCCAATTCTTGTAAATATTCGATCTGCGATTTGAATTTCCGCTTTGCTTGCAGGGACGAAACTACCAATTTGAGATAAAATTTGTATTAATCCTATTTGTCTAATAAAGCAACTCTTTCCACTTGCATTGGGACCAGTTAATATTATTAATTTTTGCTTATTATTAAACAAAATATCATTAGTTATAAATTGTTTATTAGTCAATAGTTGTTCAACGATAGGATTTCGTCCGGCAATAATTTTTGTGCTCTGTTGAGCTGTTGAATTATTAATGGGTAACAGAGTAGGTTTTATGAAATTATTTTCAAATGATGTAATTGCTAAACCAAGTAATGCATCCATACAGGCTATAGATTTTGCAATGGATCTAATTCTTTTTGTTTTTGAAGCTACAAGATTACGTATTTCGCAAAATAATTCATACTCTTTGGCAGCTGCCCGGTTTTTGATTTGAAATATTTTACTTTCTCTGTTTTTGATTTCTGTAGTTACATATCTTTCTTCGTTAGTAAGAGTTTGTCTTTTGATCCAATGAGCTGGTGCCAAATTGACTTTAGATTTATTTATTGAAATGTAATAACCAAAGTTTTTATGGAATTGAATTTTTAAATTTGATATTTTACTAATTTTTCTTTCTTTTAATTCTTCTTGATTCAACCAATCTGAGTAGTCGTCTATTAAATTACGTAAGCCATCTAATATATTATCAACTCCATCATGAATAATGCCTCCTTCACTAGTATTTAAAGGGGGGCTTTCTACTAACTTAAAACTTATTAGATCTGCTAACTCTAAAAGCTCATAATCGACATTTTTTAATTGATCTGTCCAAGATGGGATTTCATATTTAAATAATTCGACAATTGACTTTAATTTTGGTAATTTTTTTAGACCTTCTGATATTGCTATCAAATCTCTTGGACTGGCATGACCCGCACAGGCTCTGCCTGAAAGTCTTTCTAAATCACCCATTGCTCTAAGTATATTTTGAGTATCTAAACGTAACTTTTTAGACTCTAAAAAGTTTGAAATAATATTTTGTCTTTTATAAATCTCATTAATATTTAATAAGGGAGAGTCTATCCACCTTCTTAAACATCTAGCTCCCATGCAAGTATATGTTCTATCAATACTCCAAAGAAGCGAGCCAGCATAGTTTTTTTCTCTTTGAGTATGTTTGATTTCTAAATTTTTTTGAGTTTGATAATCAATAATTAAATGATCTTTTGGAAATTGTATTTGTGGGAAATCTAAAGAAATTTTTAGAGAAGAATCATTCTCTAAATTGGAAGGATTGATTTTTCCCAAATAATTTAGTAATCCTCCAAGTGCTTGAGTCGCATTATTTAAATTCTTTAGTCCTAGACCCTCTAAACTCAGTATTTTGAAATAGTTTTTTATAGTTGAAGTTGCTTCATTAATACTGAAAAAAGTCTCTTGAGTAACTGTATATGTGATTTGGTTATTTTGTTCCTCTAATAGCTTTTTATCCTCATTCCTTCCTAGGATGATTTCTGATGTATCCAATTTAATGATTTCATCAAATAGTTTTGAGAGTGATTTGCCCTCCATAGTTAGTAATTCCCCTGTACTTACATCAGCTCTGGAAATTCCCCATTCATATAAATCCTCAGAAATTTCATCTGATAAATGTATTGCTGTTATCCAATTATTTTTTTTCGCAACCAACATACCCTCTTCAATGACAGTACCTGGGGTTATTATTCTTGTAATCCCTCTTTTAAGAGGTATGCCGTAATTTCCAGTACTTTTTTCTAACTGATCACATATAACTACTGAATAGTTTTTTTTAATTAATTCGGCGCAGTATCTCTCCATTGCATGATGAGGTACTCCTGCCATAGGAATTTTACCAATTTCTTTACCTGCATCTTTGCTAGTTAAGGTTATTTCTAATAGGTTAGATATTAATACAGCATCTTCAAAAAAACATTCAAAAAAGTCACCTAATCTATATAACAACAATCTATTGTTGTTTTCTTCCTTTAATGTCACATAATGTTTGAGAACTGGAGTTAATTTTTGTTTTTCAACTGTTTTAAAACTATATGACTTTTCATTAATGCAATCATGCTTTCTTTCAGCATTTGAATCATTCTTGAATTTATTTATTAAATTAGTAGAATTTTTTCTTTGCCTCGGCCTTTTCTGCGACTCTTTTTTTAATTCTTCAGTAGATAAGTCTTCAGCAATTTGACTTGAGTTGTTTGAACATTTAAGTTCATGATTAATTGCAAATAAATCCTTTTGAATTATCTTATCTTCTTGCATCTTTTTATTATTTCTAAATAGATATTAGGAACTAATTTTAGTTTTGCATTTTAAAACTGACTAAACGTATGTAAATTTTCTCCAAAAATATTCATTTTCATGAGATCATAGTATTTATAATTTAAAAAATAAGTTTGAATCATGCAGGCAGTTAATTTTTTCTTCGTAAATGCTCTTTTATTTGCTTCTCTTATCGCAGTAGTAGGAGTTCCCGTTTTATATGTAACACAACCCTCCACTGAAGAAGGACAGAAAGAGAGTAGAAGAAAAATATATTCTATTGCCGCAGTTTGGGTCGTTTTAGTTTTTGCTACTGGGATTGTTTCAGCCTTAGTTTGAACTTAGTACCTTTTCATGAGAGTGTAGATATATAAGAAAGAAAATTTAATGACTATCTTTGAGGGATCTTTTACCAATGCTTCTACTTTAAAAGTTGGAATTGTTGTAGCAAGATTTAATGATTTAATTACTAATAAAATATTATCTGGGTGTCTTGATTGCCTTAAAAGGCATGGTTTAGATACTTCAGAAACAAGTAAAGAACTTGATATTGTTTGGGTTCCTGGTTCATTTGAACTGCCAATAGCAGCTAAAACACTCTTGAAAAAAACTAACTATGACGTTTTAATTGCTCTTGGGGCTGTTATTCGAGGTGAAACCTCTCATTATGACGTTGTTATTTCTGAGGCTAGTAAGGGTATTTCACAAGTTTCATATGAAAATAATGTTCCAATTATTTTTGGTGTTTTAACTACTGATAGTATGCAACAGGCTTTAGAAAGAGCAGGGATAAAAAATAATCTTGGTTGGAACTATGCTTTACAAGCAATTGAGATGGGCTCTTTAATCAAAAATTTAAATTAGTTTCAAAAAAAGTAAGGTTTTGTTCATTTCATTCCTTTTTTAAGATAAAATAAACTAGCGATGCGGATGTAGCTCAGTGGTAGAGCATCTCCTTGCCAAGGAGAATGTCGAGAGTTCGAATCTCTTCATCCGCTTATTAATATATTTAATTGGCAACCTTTATATTCTGCTAAATCAGATTATTTGAATGATGTCTTTTTTTAATACAAAATTTGAAATATAATTTATATATGAATATGAATTTTTAAATGCCACCTACTGTTTCTATTGAGGATTTAAGGGGATTATTTACTAAACCTTATGGAGAAGATGCACCAACAAAAGAAAAGTGGGCAGAGTTTTATAATGAGAATGTTACCTTCATTGATCCAACACAAGAAACGAAAGGATTAGATTCTTACGTAGAGGCTCAAGAAAAGCTGGTTAAAAGATGCGATGATGTTTATTTGGAAACTCATGCAATATCAATTAGTGGGAACTGTGGATTTGTAGAATGGACTATGGGTTTAAAAATTATGGGTAAAGAATTTATATATCCCGGCACGACACGGCTAATATTTTCTGAAAATGGCTTAATCCAAGAACACAGAGATTATTTTGATTTTTGTGGCCCAACCTTTGGCCCAGTTCCTATTCTCGGTTCGTTTATAAGGTGGCTTTATTCAAGATTTATCTCTTAAAGATCCAAGACATTAGTATAATATTTAAAATTTTGAATAATATTTTTCAAACAAATAAATATCAAATATTAAGATTTTTTATTTCAGGATTAATTGCAACATTTATAAATTTCTTAGTTTTTAATTCATTTTATTTAATTTTTAAAAACATAATATTTGCTTCCTTATTTGGCTATTCGACAGGACTTTTATCATCATTTATTTTTGCAAAGATTTGGGTTTTTAGAGATGATTTACAAAAAAAAATAATTAAATCTTTTTTTATTTTTTGTCTTATTTATTTTTTAGGAGGTTTAGAAATGTCTTTAATAATTATTTTTTTGAGTCGATTAATTGATAATTATAAGATTGCTTGGTTGATAGGAGCATTTATTGGCTCCTTAAATAATTATTTAGGTTCAAAATATTTTGTGTTTAAGTAGTAATTTATATTTCGTGTACTAACAAATTTTGTGAAGTAACTTCTTTGAAATCAACTTGCGAATAAAACATTTTTTTGCTCGTAGTCATTAAATATATTTTCTTAGTATGTTTTATTTTCTTTGATTCTAAAAGATTTTTCACAATCATCTTGCCGTAACCTTTCCCTTGATGATCTTGATCAATTACTATATCCCATAAAACGCCTCTATATATACTATCTGACAAAGCTCTCCCAAAACCAACTGGTTCATTATTAAACCAGATACTTATAATAACATCGCTATTAGCAAGACATTTTTTTAGGTCTTTAATCTTTCTATTCTCAGCCCAAAATGCATTACGATGTAAAAATTTCTGAAGTTTAAATAATCCTTTAGTGGGTTTGAGATTAGGACCTAAACCAAATAATCTTAATCCAAGAGCACCTTTTGAATGTTTAATTAAAAATACTGGTTTCATAAGTTTGGAAATTCTAAAATTTTGATAGAAAAGTAACTTCTTGGGTAACTTTGATTTAACACCTTAATCGATAACTTTTAAAAAAATAAAGAGATAATAGATTTACTCATTTAGTTGTAACGCACTAATTTATAATGATTGTAATAGGATTAATTTTTAGAGGAAAAACAATTATGCTCAAACTTTTGTTGGGAGACCCGAATACACGAAAGTTAAAGCGATATCAACCAATAGTTGAAGAAATAAACTTATTAGAAGAAGAAGTATCAAGATTAACTGATGATGAATTACGGAAAGAGACTCAGAATCTTAAATCAAATATTTCATTAGAGTTAAATATTAAAAAACAAAAGGAACTATTAGAAGAAATATTACCAAAAGCTTTTGCAATCGTCAGAGAGGCAAGTAAAAGAGTTTTAGAAATGCGTCATTTTGATGTCCAATTAATTGGTGGGATGGTTCTCCATGAAGGTCAAATTGCTGAGATGAAAACTGGAGAAGGTAAAACTCTTGTTGCAACACTGCCTTGTTATCTAAATGCTTTAACTGGTAAAGGTGTACATGTTGTTACTGTAAATGATTACTTAGCTCGAAGAGATGCTGAGTGGATGGGACAAGTTCATCGTTTTTTGGGCTTATCAGTTGGTCTAATTCAGCAAGATATGAGTCCTTCTGAACGAAAAAAAAACTATGCCTGTGATATAACTTATGCTACTAATTCCGAATTAGGCTTTGATTATTTGAGAGATAACATGGCTACTGAAATCGAAGAAGTAGTTCAAAGAAAATTCAATTATTGCGTTATTGATGAAGTAGATTCAATTTTAATTGATGAAGCAAGAACTCCTCTAATAATTTCTGGACAAATTGAAAGGCCACAAGAAAAATATCAAAAAGCAGCAGAATTATCATTGTCTCTAATTAAGGCAAAGGAGCTGAGTAAAGATGGTGTTGATCCAGAAGGTGATTATGAAGTTGACGAAAAACAACGTAGTTGTATATTAACTGATCAAGGATTTGCTAAATGTGAAGAATATTTAAAGGTTAAGGATTTATATGATCCTCAAGATCCGTGGGCCCATTACATCACTAATGCTTTAAAAGCTAAAGAATTATTCGTTAAAGATGTAAATTACATCATTAAAAAAGATGAAGCAGTAATAGTTGATGAATTTACAGGAAGGGTTATGCCTGGAAGAAGATGGAGTGATGGGCAACATCAAGCAATCGAAGCAAAAGAAGGTCTTAAAATTCAGCCAGAGACCCAAACATTAGCATCCATAACATATCAGAACTTTTTCCTTTTATATCCAGGATTGGCTGGCATGACAGGAACTGCCAAGACTGAAGAGGTTGAATTTGAAAAAACTTATAAATTAGAATCAACAGTTGTTCCAACTAATCAGATAAGGAAAAGACAAGATTGGCCTGATCAAGTTTTTAAAACAGAACTCGGAAAATGGAAAGCGGTCGCTAACGAGACAGCAGAAATATATAGGAACGGTAGACCTGTTTTAGTAGGTACGACAAGTGTCGAAAAAAGTGAGTTATTAAGTACGCTTCTTTTCGAGCAGCAAATCCCACATAATTTACTAAATGCAAAACCAGAGAATGTAGAACGCGAGGCAGAAATCGTAGCTCAGGCTGGAAGATCAGGTGCTGTCACTATTGCAACAAATATGGCAGGAAGAGGAACTGATATTATTCTTGGTGGTAATAGCGACTATATGGCAAGGCTAAAATTAAAAGAAACTTTAATGCCTTTACTTGTTAAGCCAGATAATGAGCATAAGCCACCAATACCTCAACAAAGAAATTTAAAAGCTGGGGGAGGCTTTTCTGCAAAGGTTGACTCGGTTTCTAGTAAGAATACTAAAAGTGGTGTGGACAGTCTTTTCCCATGTCAGTTAGGCGAAGATATTACCAGAAAACTATCTTTATTATCCAATGAACTTGTAAAGAAATGGGGAGATAGAAGTTTAACTATTCTGGAATTAGAAGACAAAATTGCAACTGCTGCTGAAAAAGCTCCAACGGAAGATAAACTCATACAAACTTTGAGAGAATCTTTATCAGAGGTGAAAAATGAATATGAAAAGGTATTAATTCATGAAGAAGAAAATGTTAGAAAAGCTGGAGGCCTTCATGTCATTGGAACTGAAAGGCATGAGTCAAGGAGAGTTGATAATCAGCTTAGAGGCAGAGCAGGTAGACAAGGAGATCTTGGCAGTACCAGATTCTTTCTATCTTTGGAAGATAATTTATTAAGGATATTTGGAGGAGATAGGGTAGCAAACTTAATGAATGCTTTTAGGGTAGATGAAGACATGCCTATTGAGTCAGGGATGCTTACTAGATCCTTGGAAAGTGCTCAGAAGAAAGTCGAGACTTATTATTATGACATTAGAAAACAAGTTTTTGAATATGATGAGGTGATGAATAATCAAAGAAAAGCAGTTTATAATGAGAGATTAAGAGTTCTAAAAGGAAATGATTTGAAGAAACAAGTCATAGGGTATGGAGAAAGAACAATGGAAGAAATTGTAGAAGCTTATATTAATCCAGATTTACCCCCAGAAGAATGGGATATTGATCAATTGATTTCTAAAGTAAAAGAATTTATTTATTTATTAAACGATCTTAAATCAACAGATGTTAGTGTCTTATCTCTTGAAGAATTAAAAAATTATCTTCAAGAGCAATTACGTATTGCATATGATTTGAAAGAGGCTCAAATAGAACAATTTCGCCCAGGTCTAATGAGGGAAGCGGAAAGGTTTTTTATACTTCAACAAATTGATAATTTATGGAGAGAACATCTTCAATCTATGGATTCTTTAAGAGAATCTGTAGGATTAAGAGGTTATGGTCAAAAGGACCCGTTGATTGAATATAAAAATGAAGGTTATGATATGTTTCTTGAAATGATGACTAATATGAGAAGAAATGTCATTTATTCAATGTTTATGTTTCAGCCTAAAAGTGAAAAAGAAACTAATAATTAATTTGCAATTAATCATCTCCTAAAAATTCTATTATTTCTTTGTCTTTTAGATTTTGTGCATTGCCAACTTCAGATATATCAATAGATTCTGAATTTACCAAACATTGAAGGGTTTTTTGTAATTTCAGAATTTGGTTTTCAAGCTGGTCTATTCTATCCATTAAATTTTTAATTACATTAGCTTCTGCATCTGGTAAAGCAGAGTGTGCTAGAGGATTTACTTTTACCCCACTTTGATGAACTATTCTTCCTGGTATTCCAACAACAGTACTATTTTCTTCGACATTACGAACTACGACTGATCCTGCGCCAATTCTAGTATTTGGTCCAATTATTATTGAACCAAGAACTTTTGCTCCTGCCCCTACTACAACATTCTCCATTAATGTTGGATGTCTTTTGCCATGACTTTTACCAGTGCCTCCTAATGTCACTCCTTGATAAAGTAAGCAATTATTACCAATTTCCGCTGTTTCGCCGATGACAACACCCATGCCATGATCTATAAAAACTTTTTTCCCGATTTTGGCACCAGGATGTATTTCTATTCCGGTGAATAATCTATTTAAATGACTTAATAATCTCGGAATTAAAGGTAATTTTAATAGCCATAATTTATGGGTTAACCTATGAACGATAATTGATTGGAAACCAGGATAGCAAAGAAAAATTTCCAAAATTCCTCTTGCTGCAGGATCTCTCTCTTTTATTATCTCAATATCTGACTTGAAAGTTCTTAGCATGATGAATTAATTAATAACTCCTATCTCTGTTTTTAAATGATTTATTGTTTTGATGCTTAAATAGTTTTTTGCACATATAATTTTTGGTATTCTCATCAATTGTGAACGATTTTTTAACAGAGTATTTTCAATAACGGATAGACTTGGCCCATCGCATACTATATGATTGGAAGCTTTTAAAAGGGATAATAACCTACTACTGTTATCCGAAATGGTATTCATGAGTACTATATCACTTCCTCTCATGCTATTTATGATAATTTCTGCGGCCCTTAATAGGCCGGGACTGATGCTTACGATACCTACACAACTCCCAGGTTTTAATTCTTTGATTATTTTTAATTCTTTCTGAAAGTCGCTCAAATCAACTGCAATAGCTCTAACTCTATATTTTTTTGCTAATTTTTCTAAGGGTTGTAAAAAATATCTACTTGTGACAATTGTCCCATTATTGGAGTTGCAAAGAACTTTTTCCAATTCTTCCATAGGGACAACCTCTACTGGGACCTTGATGTTTGGAGAAAGGTCTTCTGCAATTAACATAGAGGCACCTATATCTTCCCGAGGGGTACTGACTATTATTCTTGATCCACACTTAATACGCCAATCAATTTCATTAGTCAAAAGATTTCTTGTTTCTTGAAGAGTGCATCCAAGTTTGATTAATTTATCTATTGCTTTTTTTGTCTCTAGATCAGGAGTTGTATTTATATTGTTTTTTGAATTAAAGGATTTTTTAAAATCTTCTTTTTTAATATTATCTCTCACATAAATCCCTGATCCAGCTATCGCTTCAACAACTCCGTCCGTTTCGAGTTGTCTGTAAACTTTACTTATAGTATTGCGATGTAATCCTGTTTGCATTGCCAATTGTCTAGTACTAGGCAAGCGATGACCTGGAGGATAATATCTTGCTGCAATCGCAAAACAAATTTGATTATATAACTGTGTAGAAGCCGGAATATCAATTTCTTGTTGAATATGAAATCTCACTTTAGAAAAACCTAATTAATTTCTTGTACTTGCATATTTGATACTTTAACATCAGTCAACATTCTTGAATGAATTTCGTATTTTAAATTGCCTTAATTTACTCTTCTTCTTTTTTTATTAGAGGTGTTTTTCTGGGACTTAAAAACATAATCATATTTCTACCTTCCCTTTTTGGTCTTTGTTGAACTTCTGACTGTTCTTCTAGATCATTAGCCATTTTTAAAAGTAGTGTTTCTGCTAAATTTGAGTGTTGAATTTCTCTACCTCTAAAAAAAACAGTGCATTTAACCTTATCTCCTGATTTTAAAAATCTAACAGCTTGACCTATCCTTACGTCATAATCATGCTTATCAATCTTGTATCTCATTTTTACTTCTTTAACTTCAGTTTGATGAGATTTTTTCTTTGTTTCTTTTGCTTTTTTTTCTTGCTCAAATTTATATTTTCCATAATCCATAATCCTACAAACAGGTGGATTTGCTTTCTCGCTTACTAAAACTAAGTCAAGACCCCTTTGATCAGCAATTTCTAGTGCTTTTATCCTGTCAATAACTCCTAGTTGCTTCCCATCTGAATCAACAACTCTTAGTTGAGGGTATTTTATTCTTTCGTTAATATTTGGGAGCTCTCTAACAGGAGCGCGGCGATCAAAGCGTGGACGTGGTGGCATTCAGTTTCTTGAAATGATTGTTTTGATGATGAAAGATTTACTTACTTTATTAAAGTTAGCTTAAAGCATACTTTATATTGATTATTGCATCTTTTAGTAGGTTTTTGTTATTAAGCCATATTGGATTGTTCTTATTGCGGAACCAGGTTTTCTGTCTCTTAGCAAATTGGATTGTTTTCGTTGCCGTTAGTTCAATAGCTTTCTCCACTTTTAAATTTTCTTTTATTACATCTTTTGCTTCCTTATATCCAATCGTTTCTAGCAAAGGTAAATTTGATCCATATTGATTAATAATATCTTTGGTCTCATCTATAATTCCAAATTCAAACATATTTTTTGTTCTTTTGAAAATCCGTTCTTTTAAATCTTCTCTATCTAAACCTAATTCTAATATTCTCCATGGGGGAGGATTTTGGAATTTTTGAGATGACATTGGTTTTCCTGTTACATAAAAGACTTCTAAAGCTCTTATTGTTCTAACTTGATCAGCGTAATTAATTTTTTTTGTTAAGACAGGATCACAATTTTTTAGAATTTCCCAACATTTTTCCTGACCTAATTTTTCGAATTGTGACCTTAAAGCTTTTTGAGGGGGTACATCCGGAGCAAAGAATCCTTTTATTATTGAATTCATATATAGTCCGCTTCCGCCTACTAGAAAAGGAATTCTTTTTTGATTTAGTTCTCGATTTATTGATTTTGTAGCAATATCTTGAAATTGTTTTGCATTTACTTTGTTAGAGGGTTCTTCGAGATCTATTAAAAAATGCTTTATTGTTTTTTGTTGTTCTTTAGTTGGCTTTGCTGTACCAATGTCCATAAATCTATAAACTTGCCTCGAATCGATATTATGTATTTTGATATTAAAATATTTAGCAATTTCGATTCCTAGCTCAGTTTTGCCACTTGCTGTAGGCCCGATTAAAACTATTACTAATGGTTTTGGTGGGAACATATATGATTTTTTGGAAGAAATATTCGATTCATATGATTAAAGTGATTAAATTTTGCATTTACTTCAAGCCTTTCTCTTATACCGATGGTAAATTTAATGAAACGCCCTTTTAAAAATAACATTTTAAAAGTTTTATTTTATTTTTTTATATTAAATGAGTGAGGACAAAAGATCTAATAAAATCTCCAATGACTATGGTGCTGATCAGATACAGGTCTTAGAGGGTTTAGAACCTGTTCGTAAACGACCTGGTATGTACATTGGTTCGACTGGTCCAAGAGGGTTGCACCATTTAGTATATGAAGTCGTAGATAATTCTGTAGATGAAGCACTAGCTGGTCATTGTGATCATATAGAGATAGTGCTTAAAGAAGATGGATCAGCTTTGATTTCAGATAATGGGAGGGGTATCCCTACAGATAAACATCCAAGAACAGGCAAAAGCGCTTTGGAAACTGTTCTTACTGTTCTTCATGCAGGGGGGAAATTTGGAAGTGGTGGATATAAGGTCTCTGGAGGGTTACATGGTGTCGGAATATCTGTTGTTAATGCTCTAAGTGAGTGGGTGAATGTTACTGTTTTAAGAGATGGTAGTGAGTTTAATCAAAGATTTGAAAAGGGAATTGCGAAAGGCGAATTAAAATCTCAAAAACAGCAAAACAAACCATCAAGAAAAGGTACAACAATTTGTTTTAAGCCAGATATAACGATATTTACTGATGGGATTGAATTTGATTATGCTCTTTTATCCTCAAGATTAAGAGAATTGGCTTATCTTAATGGCGGTGTCAAAATTATATTTAGAGATGAGAGGCAAAAATTATCTGATGGTTCTTTCAAAGAAGAAATTTACTTATATGATGGTGGCATTAAAGAATATGTTGAGTACATAAATAAAGAAAAGGAATCTATTCATTCTGAGGTTATTTATGTCGATTCACAAAAAGATAATGTTTACGTAGAGGCAGCTTTACAATGGTGTTCGGATGTTTATTCAGATAATATATTAGGTTTTGCAAATAATATCAGAACTATTGATGGAGGAACACATATAGATGGTTTAAAAACAGTATTGACAAGAACTTTTAATGCCATCGCGAAAAAAAGAGGTAAAAGAAAAGAAGTTGATAAAAATTTGTCAGGAGAAAATATTAGAGAAGGTTTGACGGTCGTATTATCTGTAAAAGTTCCAGACCCAGAATTTGAAGGTCAAACAAAAACGAAATTGGGAAATACTGAAGTAAGAGGAATTGTTGATTCCCTTATAGGAGAATCAATAATAAAATATATGGAATTTAATCCTAATGTTTTTGATTTAATTCTAGAAAAAGCAATTCAATCTTTTAATGCGGCAGAAGCAGCGAAACGAGCGAGGGATTTAGTAAGGAGAAAAAGTGTTCTTGAGAGTTCAACTTTGCCTGGTAAATTGGCGGATTGCAGCTCAAGAGACCCCTCAGGTGCAGAGATTTATATAGTAGAGGGTGATTCGGCTGGAGGCTCAGCTAAACAAGGCAGGGACAGGAGATTTCAGGCAATTTTACCTTTGAGAGGAAAAATATTAAATATTGAAAAAACAGATGATGCAAAAATATATAAAAATACTGAAATTCAATCACTAATCACTGCTTTGGGATTGGGTATAAAGGGTGAGGAGTTTAATATTAATTCTCTACGGTATCATCGCGTTGTAATTATGACTGATGCAGATGTAGACGGGGCACATATTAGAACATTATTATTAACATTTTTCTATAGATATCAAAGGGATCTTGTTGAAAAAGGTTTCATATACATTGCATGTCCCCCTCTATATAAAGTTGAAAGAGGGAAAAATCATAAATATTGCTATAACGAAAATCAATTGCAGAAAACTATAGAAGATTTTGGAGAAAAAGCTAATTATAATATCCAAAGATTTAAAGGTTTAGGTGAAATGATGCCTAAACAATTATGGGATACCACAATGAATCCTCAGACCAGAATGATGAAAAGAGTAGAAATCGAAGATGCTTTAGAAGCAGATAGAATATTTAATATTTTGATGGGAGATAAAGTCGCACCTAGAAGAGAATTTATTGAAACTCATAGTGCGAATTTAGATATGGCGACATTAGATATATGATGAAAAATGTGATAAAAAATATTTGGTTAATTGGATTCGCGCTGATTGTTCCCATTACCTTACCTGCCGGAGGAATACAAAGGAATTCGAACGAATACAATATTCTTAATAATTCAAAGGAAATCATATTAAATGCAAATTGTTCGCTTTATACGGTTCCTAAAATTAATGCTAAAAAATTGTTGGTTCTTGATACCGGTTCTTCATTATCAGTTTTGCAAAAATGGGTAGTCAATCAAGATAATACTTGGGTAAGAGTAGAATTACTAACAAATCAATTTATTGAACATCCTAATAAAATTAAAAGGGGTTGGATTAAAATATAGAGTTTGGAATTAGATGGTGTTATTTATATTTTAGTAGGAAGCACTTTCGGTTTGATTGTAAGAATGTTTATCAAATATATTTCTGAAAGAGAGAAACTATTTTCATCTAATCATATTTTAATAGTAAATGTTTTATCCTCATTATTTTTAGGTATATTTGAAGGTTTAAATATAGCAAATAAGAATTTGATACTATTTTTTTATGTCGGTTTTTTAGGTTGTTTAAGTACATTTTCATCTTTTATATATCATTTATTTAATTTGATTCAAGAAAGAAAATACTTAAGTTTATTGCTTTATTATGCTGAAGTTTTAGTATTATCTTTTTTATTTTTCTGTTTAGGTTATTTTATTACTTCAATCTGAATAAATTGAATAAGAAATATTTATACACTTTATTATTAACAGCATATTTTGCAACATTTTTAAGATTTTATTTTAATAATAATTTTTTTATTTCTATTATAGGTTCTTTTTTATATGGCTTTTTTGTCGCAAGGACAATTAGTAAGTCAAAAAGAGAAATTATATTAACTGGTTTCTGTTCTTGCTTTACATCTTTTAGTGGTTTTGTTCATTTTTTATATCAATTTATTATTCAAGGTTACTATTTAAAGTTATTTCTTTATTTGAATGTAATTGTTATTTTAAATTTAATAGTAATGTATATTGGTGTTCAATTAAGTAGAAAAATTACTTAATTTTTATATAATATTAATGTTACTCCGATTAAGAGCAATATTATGGATGAAAATAATAATGCCAAGGTAATAACCTCTTTGTCTTCGGACTTAACTACTCGTGGAAAAATTACAATTCAGCTTGAGGAATTATTAGTTGCAGGAAATTATGATGAAGCCAAATTATTATTAGAACCTTCCCAACCAGTTGATATAGCTGATGCAATTGGTAGTCTTCCTTTAATACTGCAAGCTCTCGCATTTAGATTATTAAAAAAAAATGAGGCAATTGAGGTTTATGAGTATTTAGATCCAATAGTGCAGCAAACATTACTAGATAGACTTCGTTCCGGTGAGGTTTTGGAAATAGTTGAAAAAATGTCTCCTGATGATAGGGTTCAACTTTTTGATGAATTACCTGCAAAAGTTGTAAGAAAATTTCTATCAGCATTAAGTCCCGGGGAAAGAAAAGTAACAGCAGAATTATTAGGTTATGAGCCAGAAACTGCAGGTAGATTAATGACTACTGAATTCATAGATTTAAAAGAAATGCAAACGGCTGAGGAGGCTTTGTCTATAGTAAGAAAAAGGGCTGCATTTACAGAGACGATATATAGCTTATATGTCACAGATAAAGAAAGGCATCTTACTGGTATTTTATCCTTAAGAGATCTTGTTACAGCAGATCCTAAAAGGCCTATTGGTGAGGTTATGACAAAGGATGTCGTTAATATTTCTACTAACACTAATCAAGAGGACGTTGCTAGAGCCATTCAAAGATATGATTTTTTAGCTCTTCCTGTTGTAGATAAAGAAAAAAGATTAGTTGGAATTGTTACTGTTGATGATTTGATTGATGTTATTGAACAAGAAGCTACTAGAGATATTTATGCTGCAGGAGCTGTTCAGCTTGGTGATGAAGATGATTATTTTCAAAGTGGTTTATTTACAATCGCCCGAAGGAGAATTCTATGGCTATTAATTTTAGTTTTAGCTAATGGGTTAACTACGAAAGTTATTGCAATGAATGATCAGATTTTAAAAGAAATAGTTTTACTAGCTGCTTTTATCCCACTGCTTATCGGTACCGGAGGAAATGTTGGAGCTCAAAGTTCAACAGTCGTTATTAGGGGTTTAAGTACTCAAAAATTAAAATCATTGGGAGCATTTAAGGCAGTTGTTAAAGAGGCCATAACTGGTGCTCTGCTGGGGATTTTAATGATGCTAGTGGTTTTCCCCTTTGCTTGGTGGCAAGGTGAAGGGCCATTAATTGCATCCGCAGTTGGAATTAGCCTGATTTCGATAACAACGCTGGCTGCAACCGCCGGAGCCATTCTCCCCTTACTTTTCGACAAGATGGGTCTAGACCCTGCATTAATGTCTTCCCCTTTCATAACAACTGTTACTGATATAGCTGGAGTGTTTATTTATCTTAGTACTGCAAATTGGCTACTTAATTCTTCAATTTTATAGATTTCACTAGGTATTTATTCTCATTTTTCCAAAATTGTGGATTTTTTTGTTTAACTTTACATTTCTTAATGGTATTGTTTACAAAACAACATTAACTTTTATGTCACCCGAAACATTAGTTGAAAATAAATTAGCTACTATTTCATCTTTAAAATCTAGCAATGATGTAGATTTGGTTAGATCTTACTTAAGAGATATAGGACGAGTTCCACTATTATCACATGAGCAAGAAATAACTTTAGGTAGGCAAGTTCAAGAATATATGCAAGTTGAAAGAGCTGAAATCGAAATAATAGAACTTACTGACAATAAACCTTCTGCAGAAGAATTAGCTGAAAAGTTAAACTTATCTACTTCACAAATCAAAAAAAGACTTAGAGCTGGTCAGCGAGCGAAAGAAAGAATGGTTGCTGCAAATTTAAGACTAGTTGTTAGTGTTGCAAAAAAATATACAAAAAGAAACATGGAACTTCTTGATCTGATTCAAGAAGGAACAATTGGATTAGTTAGAGGTGTAGAAAAATTTGATCCTGCTAGAGGATATAAGTTTTCAACATACGCATATTGGTGGATTAGACAGGGTATTACAAGAGCAATTGCGGAAAAAAGTAGAGCTATTAGATTGCCAATCCACATAACAGAAATGCTTAACAAGTTAAAAAAAGGTCAAAGAGAGTTGAGTCAGGAAATGTCAAGAACACCTACAATAAGTGAGCTTGCTAAATATGTTGAGTTACCAGAAGATGATGTTAAAGATTTAATGTGCAAAGCTGGTCAGCCAGTCAGTCTAGAAACAAAAGTTGGTGATGGTGAAGATACGGTTTTACTAGATTTGCTAGCTGGAGGAGAAGATCTACCGGATGAACAAATCGAAATGGACTGTATGAGAGGTGATTTACATTCACTCCTACATCAGTTACCTGATTTGCAATGTAGAGTTTTAAGAATGAGATATGGCATGGATGGAGATGAGCCAATGTCCTTAACAGGTATTGGGCGTGTTTTGGGTATTAGTAGAGATAGGGTAAGAAATTTAGAAAGAGATGGTCTAAGAGGTTTGAGAAGATTAAGTGAAAGCGTAGAAGCTTACTTCGTATCTTGAATAAATTGATAGATTAAATTATTAGTCTCCTCTGGATTTTCATCATGAGGACAATGTCCAACCTCCTTAATAACATCTAGTCTTTTTATATTTTTATAATTATCTTTCCAAGATTGTGCCTCGACCAAAGATTCCCAGGGATCTTTTTCCCCCCAAATTAACTGAATTGGAGCATCAACCTTATCAAACAGATCTGTTGCAAGATAGTCATCAAATAAATTAATAAAACCCCGAAAAGCTTCTTTTGAATTTTTTCTTTGCGAAGGGTGATATAAAATTTCTATTAATTCTTCATCAATATTTTTTCCTGAGGGGTATGCTTTTTTAAGGATTTGTTTAATAATTGCTGGATTGGCAGCTCTTTCAAAAAGGGTATTACTAATAATTCTTTTACTTACTAATGTTTTTATTACAGGACGCAATAAGTTCATTAATACATCGCTTCTTTTAAGTCTCTTATCATCCATTGTTCTTTGGGCACAGTCAATTAAAACAAGGCCTTTGCAATTTTCTTTGAGAATTTCAGCAGCTTTTAAAGACACAACGCCACCGATTGAGTTGCCTACTAGATAAACAGGAGATTTAATTACCTCATTACAAAAAGTAGCGATCTGATTCCCCCATAGGTCAAAGGAATATTTAACATGATTTTCTTTGTAAGATTCATAATCTAATAAAGCCCCAGGTTGGCTACTTTCTCCAAAGCCTAGTAGGTCAATTGAATAACAATTATAAATATTTCCGAGAAAATCTTGATTATGTCTCCAATGTCGTTTTGATGCTCCAAAACCATGAATTAATAAAATATTTAAATTAACATTATTAGAGGATTGTTTTGCTGAAGACCATGATACATCCCAATCTTTCCATTTCCAATTTTCGGATTTTTTAAAAATCATTAGAAGAAAAATATTAATTAAACTTTAATTCAAAAAAAAAAAAAACGTTTTTGATTAATTATTCTTAGTTTAGAAAAAATTTTTAGTCTATGAAAAAAACAAAAGTTGTTTGTATTGGAGAGGCTTTAATAGATAGAATTAAGAATAAAACTAATCAAGAATTTACAGATTTTTTGGGAGGAGCTCCTGCAAATGTAGCTTGTGCACTGAGAAAATTGAAAATAGATTCAGCATTTATTGGGCGTATAGGAAGTGATGAATTTGGTAAGAAATTTATTAAACAATTTAAAGAATTAGAAGTTAATATAAATTTTTTGCAATTGGATGATTGTCTTCCTACTCGTATCGTTATGGTTAATAGAGATCATTCTGGAGATAGATATTTTTCTGGTTTTGATACAAGCTTAAGTACAGTTTTTGCTGATGAAGCTCTTGATAAGAATGAAATTAAAAAAGATTTGAAAAGTTTGGAAAAACTCTTTTCAAAAACAAAATATTTTGTTTGTGGAACGATTATATTATCATCCACAAATTCAGCAGATTCTATTCACTTTCTGTTGAGTTTAGCTAATAAATTTGATGTAAAAATAATAATTGATTTGAATTGGAGAGAGGTTTTTTGGGATTTTGCAACTTCTTCATCAGAAACTATTAAAAAGGAGAGAGTTGATTTAATTAGGAATTTATTGAAAGAAGCGCATATTTTAAAGTTGGCCAAAGAGGAAGCAATTTTATTTTTTGAAAATGAAAATCCTTTGGCAATATCTGAAACATTGTTAAACCGTCCTGATGTAATAATTACAGATGGAGCAAATCCCATTTTGTGGTTTATTAATGGTGTGCAGGGAATAACTAAAGTGTTAAAGTCGCCAAAAATTATTGATACTACTGGTGCAGGTGATGCTTTTTTAGCTGGATTAATTTCACAATTACTTTCGTTTGATTATCCTTCAAGTGAATCAGAAATACAAAATTGTGTAAGGTTCGCAAGTGTGTGTGGTTTACTAACTTGTCTTGGTGAAGGTGCGATTGAACAACAACCAGATTATTCAAAGGTTAATGAATTTTTTGGATCCCAGATTTTATAATTTCTCCCAAAATTTGTAGCGTAACTTATTTCTATATTCCAGAAGTTATTCAAAAGTGGCTTTATTAATTCCGGCCATTCAATAATGATAATAGCTTCATTTTGTATAGCCTCTTCTTCTTCAGAAAGAAAAAATTCTTTTGCCATCAAACGATTTTCTAACCTGTATAAATCCATGTGAATAAGTGGAATTGTTCCGGAGTTGTAATGATGAGATAACGCAAATGTTGGACTTGTAATATCCTCTGTAATAGAGAGACCTATTGCAAGTCCTTGGACGAATGAAGTTTTCCCAGAGCCAATAGGTCCTTGCAGTAAAATAATTGATTTTGGGTTTAATACTCTTGCGAATTTTCTTCCTAATTCAATTGTCTCTTTTAAATTCCCAACAAACACAAAATTATATAAAAATCATTTATAGTTAGATTATAAGATTTTTTTTAGAAATGGTTATCGCTAACTCGATTAAAACATCCATACCAAACTACGTTATTAAAGATATTTCTTTATCTGATTTCGGGCGTAAAGAAATTAAAATTGCCGAAACTGAAATGCCTGGGTTAATGGCACTAAGAAACAAGCATCATTCCGATAAGCCTCTTAAAGGTGCAAAAATAGCAGGTAGTTTGCATATGACTATTCAAACTGCTGTGTTGATTGAAACTCTTGTTTATCTTGGTGCAGAAGTTAAATGGGCTTCTTGTAATATTTTTTCAACCCAGGATCATGCGGCTGCCGCTATTGCAGATCAAGGAATTTCTGTTTATGCAAAAAAAGGTGAGAGTCTTGATGAGTATTGGCAATATACTCACTACATTTTGGATTGGGGTACAGATTCTCCAAACATGATCCTGGATGATGGAGGAGATGCCACAGGTTTATTGATACTTGGTAGTAAGGCTGAAAAAGATTTATCAGTTTTAAACAATCCTAAGAATGAAGAGGAAATAGCTTTATTCAAATCAATTAAATCAAAATTGCAAGAAGATAGTTGCTTCTACTCTCGTATTAAGGGAAATATTATTGGTGTTACTGAGGAAACCACAACAGGAGTTGCAAGACTATACCAATTGCAAAAACAAAATGCACTACCATTTCCTGCTATCAACGTAAATGATTCAGTTACTAAGAGTAAATTCGATAATTTATATGGTTGTAGAGAATCTTTAGTTGATAGTATCAAGCGTGCGACTGATGTAATGATTGCAGGAAAGGTTGCCTTAGTAATAGGATTTGGTGATGTTGGTAAAGGATCCGCTCAATCATTAAGAGGTCTTGGAGCAATAGTAAAAGTTGCAGAAGTTGATCCAATATGTGCTCTTCAAGCAGCTATGGAGGGTTTTAGTGTTGTCACATTAAATGATGTTGTTGAAGATATAGATATATTTGTTACTGCTACTGGTAATTTTCAAGTCATAACCAACGATAACCTTATCAAAATGAAAGATGAGGCGATAGTTTGTAATATTGGACATTTTGATAACGAGATTGATGTTGCTTCGTTGAAAGATTACCCATGGGAAAATATTAAGCCCCAAGTCGATCATATTACTTTGCCAAGTGGGAATAAAATTATTCTTTTAGCAGAGGGAAGACTTGTTAATTTAGGTTGTGCGACTGGTCATCCAAGTTTCGTTATGAGTAATTCTTTTACTAATCAAGTTTTGGCTCAAATTGAACTTTTCAATAAGTCAGATGAATACTCTAAAGAGGTTTATGTATTACCAAAACATTTAGATGAAATGGTAGCTAGATTACATTTGGATAAAATTGGGGCTAAGTTAACAAAACTAACTAAAGATCAAGCTGACTATATTAACGTTTCGGTTGAGGGACCTTATAAACCAGAACAATATAGATATTAAATTTGAGTTTAATTTTTATTAATTTACTCACTTCTATTCCCGAATATATCAGTAAGGCTGTTGAAACAAACTCAACAGTTGCATACCTTACTATTTGTTTGGCGATGTTTTTAGAAAACATAATCCCACCAATTCCATCAGAGGTAATAATGCCTTTAGGTGGTTTTTTTGTTTACCAACAAAAATTAAATTTTTATATTTTGGTTTTTTGGGGTTTATTTGGAACGATATTGGGCTCTATGCCTTGGTACTATTTGGGTAAATTAGTAAATGAAAAAAGACTTTCAAACTTTTTAGATAAAAGGGGCAAATATATAGGAATAACTTCTAATGATCTTATTAAAAGCAAGAGATGGTTTGATAAATATGGAGTTTCGTTAGTTTTTTGGGGAAGATTAGTACCTGGTATAAGAACATTAATTTCAGTACCTGCTGGAATGGAACTGATGCCTCTTAGGAAATTTTTAATTTGGACTAGTTTAGGAAGTCTAATATGGGTTACATCATTAGCTTATGCAGGAGTTGTATTTGGTGAAAATTATCAAATTATTGAAACTTATCTAGATCAAATAAAATATATTGTCAAACCTATACTAATTTTGATATTTATTTATTTTTTAATAAAGTTTTTTATGAGATTTTTAAAAAAAAATAATTCTTAAAAAGGAATATCTCCAGAGTTATTATTATTATTTGAGAAATTGCTATTATCTGTATCTTTCTTAGAGCCTAATAAATTTAATCTATCAACTCTAACAACTGGTTTAAATCTATCTTCTCCAGTATTCTTGTCTTTCCAACTATCAATTTTAAAGCTTCCTGTAATACCAACTAAAGACCCTTTTTTGACATAGTCAGCAGCTATTTGTGCTTGTTTTCCCCATATTTCTAAATTAAACCAGTCAGGTTCATCGCCTCTACTTATTCTATTTACAGCAAGAGTGAAGTTGGCAACTGTACTTCCAGATTCAAAATATCTCACGTCAGGTTCTCTTCCGGCCCTACCAACTAGATTAATAGTGTTAATTTCCATAAGTTTTTTTTTCATATTACTCATTTTTTTTGTTTTTGCTTAAAGTTTTGCAAGCTATTCATAACTAAATAAAAGATTTTTGAGAGGTATTGAGAAAATAGATATATTATTTATTAAATAGATTTCTTATTGTGATTTTTAACAGATTTAAATTTTCTAGAGATATTGGTATTGATTTGGGTACTGCTAATACTCTTATTCATGTATCAGGTAAAGGCGTGGTTTTACAAGAACCTTCAGTAGTAGCCATAGATCTTGAAGAGGGAGTTCCTTTGGCAGTGGGTGAAGAAGCAAAATTAATGCTTGGAAGAACCCCAGGAAATATAAGAGCCGTGAGACCTTTAAGAGATGGAGTTATTGCCGATTTTGATGCGGCAGAACAAATGATAAAAACTTTTATTCAAAAATGTAATGAAGGGAGGGGGATTTTAGCTCCAAGAATAGTTATAGGTATTCCGAGTGGGGTTACCAGTGTTGAACGAAGAGCTGTTAGAGAAGCTGGATTAGCTGGAGCTAGAGAGGTACATTTGATTGATGAACCTGTAGCTGCTGCCATAGGAGCTTCATTGCCAGTAACTGAACCAATCGGCACTATGATCGTTGATATTGGTGGCGGAACTACTGAAGTAGCAGTTTTAAGTTTGGGCGGAACGGTCTTAAGTGAATCTGTAAGAATAGCCGGTGATGAACTTAATGAATCGATAGCAATTTATCTTAAAAAAGTTCATAATTTAGTTGTCGGTGAGAGAACTGCAGAAGATATTAAAATCAAAATTGGATCGGCATTTCCAGATGATGAATTTGATACTATGTCTATAGAAGTTAGAGGCTTACACCTTTTATCTGGCTTACCAAGATCAATCACTTTAACCTCAGGAGAAATTAGAGAGGCTATGGCCGATCCTCTTAATAAAATTGTTGAGGCTGTAAAAAGAACCTTGGAGCGAACTCCTCCTGAATTAGCGGCAGATATAGTTGATAGAGGCATTATGCTCGCTGGAGGCGGAGCTCTTGTAAGGGGAATTAGTGATTTACTTAGCCATGAAACTGGAATTTTTACGCACATTGCAGAGAATCCATTACTATGTGTGGTCAACGGTTGTGGAGTAGTTTTGGATGATTTCAAAAAACTCAAGAGAGTTGTTGATACTCCTGACTTTATAAGGAATGCGATAAGAGATTAATTGAATGGTAGATATTCGACGAATATCAACTAATCGTTGGTGGCATAAAAAGAAAAATTGGGTTTTATTCATATTTTTATTGTTTTTGTTTTTTGTGAGAATATCAAAAGGATCTTTATATAAAGATTTTTATTATTTCATTTCAAAACCTTTTTGGCCAGGACAATTCCAAAGGGAAGTTTTAACTAAAAGTGTTGAACAAGAGTTCTGGTTAAGGTTAAAACAGCTAGAGAAAGATAATAAAAGATTACGTGAAATTTTATCTCTACAAAGAGTATCTGATTCTGAAAGTATTTCAGCGAATGTAATTTCAAGAAAAACAGGCAGTTTTTGGAGGCAAATTATCTTAAATAAAGGTATAAAAGACGGAGTAGAAATTGGGAGTTTTGTTGTTGGTCCAGGAGGCTTATTAGGAAGAGTAGATAATACCTCTTTGTTTACTTCGACAGTAAAATTATTAACTTCTCCTGAAAGTAAAGTGGGGATTTGGGTTGAAAGGATTCAGATGCATGGATTATTAGTGGGCTTAGGAAATGATTATCCAAAAGTTATTTTTTACAATAAGGATATTGATATCAAAGTGGGAGATTTTGTTTTGTCTTCACCAGCAAGCACTTTATTACCTCCTAATATTCCCATAGGTATTATTCAATCTGTTGATGAAGAATTCAAAGCAAAAAAAACAGCGAATATTTTGCTTTTAGGAAAACCTCAAGCAATCGATTGGGTACAAATCTTAAAAGTTGAAATTTAAATGGGAAACTACTTTAAAAAAAATATATCTTTAATTTCCTTTATATTTATACCAATAGTTTATTTATGGGATCCTAATTGGTTGGAATTCTTAGGAGTTCAGCCTTATTGGCCTTTATTTTGGTTATTGCCTTGGTCTATGATCCATGGATCGTTTGATGGCTTAATAATAGGTTTATTTTTAGGACTTATTCTAGATTCATTAAGTCTTGATAGTAGTTTCACACAAATTCCGGGCTTGGTTTTATGTGGTGTGTGGTTTGGCAAGTTAAGTATTTCGAATAATATTTTTGTAAGGCATTTTAGCTTTGGTTTAATTTGTTCTATTGCAAGTTTTTTTTGCGGTTCGCTATTTATTTTTCAAATATTGATCAAATATTGGTCTGATAATATTAACTTTTTGCATTTAGCTAATACTAAAAATATTTTGGCTCAAATTTTTATAACCGGTTTATTAGCCCCATTACTATGTTCATTACTTTTTAGGCTCTTCCAAACATCAAAAGGAAGAGACAAATTAATTAGCTTTATAAATAAATAAAAATTTTTAAAGATAATAATGGAGGTTTTTTCAATAATAAAATAATTTTGTAAATTCAAGGAATTTATCTTTTACGGTACATAATGTTATATTTTTAATTGTTAGATTGTATTAACAAGATATTCTTTGCAAAGTAAATTTGCTTTGAAATATCTGCCAAAAAAATTTCCCCAATGTCTAAAGCAAGTATTTTAGTTGTTGATGATGAACCAGCTGTTTTGAAAGTATTAGTTACAAGACTTCAATTAGCAGGATATCAAGTACACCAAGCTACTAATGGAGAAGAGGCTCTTGAAGCTTTTCACAGAGAATCTCCAGATTTAATAGTTCTTGATGTGATGCTTCCAAAAATGGATGGATTTGCAGTTTGTAGAAGAATCAGAGCCGAATCAGTTGTACCTATTATATTTTTAACTGCTTTAGAGGCTATCTCTGAAAGGGTAGCCGGCCTAGATCTAGGAGCTGATGACTATTTGTCAAAACCATTTAGTCCTAAAGAATTAGAAGCCAGAATAGCTACGATTCTAAGACGTATGGGTCCTAGTATTCCAGTTACTGAAACTAAAGAGGTTCCTTCTGGTAAAGGAGTAATGAAATTTGGAAATCTTGTAGTTGATACCAATAGAAGACAAGTTTCTAGGGCTGGAGAAAGAATTAGTTTAACTTACACAGAATTTAGCCTTCTTGAACTATTATTTGATGAACCAGGTAAGGTAGTTCCAAGAGCTGAGATACTAGAGCAGCTTTGGGGATATCCTCCAAGACGGGCAGCTGATTTGAGAGTTGTAGATGTTTATGTAGCTAGGCTAAGAGGTAAGTTGGAGCCAGATCCAAGAAATCCAGAGTTAATACTTACTGTTAGAGGCATAGGATATGCTTCCCAAAGAGTTGGAGAAACAGCAACATCTTTGGCAAGTTGATCCTTATTCTGATAGCTTGATTAAATAAAACATAAATTTTGAATTAAATTTTGTCTGAAATAAGAGAAGCTCGCTTATTAAAAGCTAAATCACTAGTCAATAAAGGATTTGAACCCTATGCAGAAACTTTTAAATCATCTCATTCCACTAAATATCTCACTGAGAAATTCGGATATTTAGATAAAGGCCAAGATTTTAATTTGAATGTTGCTCTCGCAGGAAGAGTTTTAGCGAAAAGAGTGATGGGAAAAATCGCTTTTTTTACTATTACTGACCAAGAAGGTAAAATTCAGCTTTATTTAGAAAAAAAAATTATTGATAATTTTGAAATTGATTCAAAACTACTTTCTTTTGAAGATCTTAAAGAAATTATAGATATTGGAGACTGGATTGGTGTTTATGGAACTATAAAGAAAACTAATAAAGGTGAACTTTCAATAAAAGTATCCAAGTGGGAAATGTTGTCTAAATCATTACAGCCATTGCCTGACAAATGGCATGGTTTAACAGATATAGAAAAAAGGTATAGGCAAAGATATCTGGATTTAATAGTTAATCCTTTGTCAAAAAATGTATTTAAAACAAGAGCAAAGTGTATTAGCCTAATAAGAAGATGGCTGGATGAGAAAAATTTTTTAGAGATAGAAACACCAATACTTCAATCTGAGGCTGGAGGAGCTGAAGCTAGGCCTTTTATTACTCATCACAATACTTTAGACATACCATTGTACTTAAGAATAGCTACGGAATTACATCTAAAAAGAATGGTTGTAGGAGGATTTGAGAAAGTATATGAGTTAGGACGTATTTTTCGCAATGAAGGGATAAGTACAAAGCATAATCCTGAATTCACCTCAGTGGAAATATATCAGGCCTTCTCTAATTACATTGATATGATGAATTTAACAGAAGATTTGATCAGAAATATTGTATCAACTTGTTGTGATTCCTTAGTTATAAATTATCAAGAACAGGTAATTGATTTTTCAAAACCTTGGAAAAGAATATCGATGAAAAATGTTGTTATGGAATATACAGGGATTGATTTTGATTCTTTTAATGGTGATTTGAATAAAGCTATAAAGGACTTAGAGGCAATTAATATTGAGATTTCTCCCAAAATAAATACCCTAGGGAGACTTTTAAATGAAGTTTTTGAGCAAAAGGTTGAATCTCAACTCTTAGAACCAACTTTTGTAATTGATTATCCAATTGAAATTTCTCCTCTTGCGAGACCCCATCCTGAAAATAAAGAGATGGTTCAGAGATTTGAGTTGTTTATTGCAGGCCGAGAACTTGCTAACGCATTCAGTGAATTAATAGATCCCGTTGATCAAAGGCAAAGAATGCAATTACAGCAATCTTTGCGAGATGCAGGTGATCTTGAAGCACATTGTATTGATGAAGATTTTTTACAAGCTTTGGAAATAGGTATGCCACCCACAGGAGGTTTAGGAATTGGAATTGATAGACTTATAATGTTACTTACAAATAGTCCTTCAATTAGAGATGTCATCCCCTTTCCATTGTTAAAACCAGAAATAACTTCAACTAAATCTGAAAAATTAACCTCGCATGAAGTAAAATAGAAATTGATCCAATACGAAATTTTTTAAATGAGTGGTGAACGTGTTGGTTTCCGCTTCAAGCACGCAGATGCAGTAGTGAAAAGAAATCCTCAAGGCCGATCAAGAAGAGGCTGGGTTATGGAACCAGTTGAACAAACTACTAGTAGAGGTACTAAGATGCCTGCTTACAGAATTCGCTGGAGAGATAGCGAAAGGCCCGAAACTGTTTTGCAGCACATGTTAATTGCTGATCCAGATCCTTCTCCCCCCCCAAATTCAGTAAGTTTAGACTCTGATTAATTTAAAAATATCTCCTTTATTACCTCTTAAGAGCAGTTTTAATTTCTCTTTTGATATCTTTTTGTTTATCAGCTTGTCTTTTATCATGCAATTTTTTACCTTTACCAATGCCAATGGTTAATTTTATCCATGACCCTTTTAAATAAATAGATAAGGGAATAATAGTTAATCCCTTTTTTTCAGTATTGTATTTAAGCTTCATTATTTCTTTTTTATGTAACAACAATTTTCTATTTCGTAATGGGTCGTGATTAAAAAAAGTGCCCACATTTTTATGTGGTGATATGTGAACATTTAATAAAAGTATTTCACCATCTCTAAAAGAACAATACCCATCTCTTAAATTTACATTACCGTTTCTTATAGATTTTACTTCAGTTCCTAAAAGTTCAATTCCAGCTTCGATTGTTTCAAGTATTTCATACTGAAATTTTGCATATCTATTTTCTGAAAGACGTTTAAAAACGGCCTCTTTTTTTATGCTTTTATTTGCTTTGTTTGAAACTTTTGCCATTGCAGTTGTAAATAATCTTTCCCCAAAGAACAATTGCCATTAATCTTTAATTATGGCAATAATTTCTTCAAGTTTAGATGAATCTAATACTCCTCGCTCAAGAAAAGAGCTGAGGTTAGTTGATTCAAAGATTATTGCTGAAGAAAATCCAAATAAAAATTTAAATATAGCTCGGCCAAATTCCTTTAAAGAATTTATTGGACAAGAGCAAATTAAGTCTTCATTAAAAATAGCTATTGATGCTTCTAAATTTAGGAAAGAAACATTAGAACATACACTCTTATATGGCCAACCTGGTTTAGGAAAAACGACCTTAGCGTTATTAATCTCCAATGAAATGAATACAAAATGTAGAGTAGCAAGCGCGCCTTCAATTGAAAGGCCAAGGGATATTGTGGGATTACTTCTTGGATTAAAAGAAGGAGAGATTTTATTTATTGATGAAATACATCGTTTAAATAAATTAACTGAAGAACTTTTATATTCTGCAATGGAGGATTTTAGGTTGGATCTAACAATGGGAGCTAATAGAGGAGCTCGCTGCAGAACAATTAATCTACCGAAATTTACTTTGATTGGGGCCACAACCAAACTTGCATCAATAAGTTCTCCATTAAAGGATAGATTTGGACTATGTCAGAAAATTGAATTTTATTCAAATCATGAATTGCAACAAATAATTTTTAATTATTCTAATTTGATAAACCTTCAATTAAAAAATGATGCTTGCTGTGCATTATCCAAGATTTCTAGAGGAACTCCAAGAATTGCATTGCGGTTATTAAAAAGAGTAAGAGACTATGCTCAAGTTTTACAAAAAACTAATAAAATTTCTTTAGCAATAGTAGAAAAAGCTTTAAATTTAGAAAAAATAGACTCTAAAGGGTTGGATAAAGTAGATAGACAATTCTTATCTTTTTTAAACCTTAATAATAATAATCCGATTGGCTTAGATTCAATCGCTGCAGGAATGGGAGAGGATTCTTCAATGTTAGAGTTTGTAGTTGAGCCATATTTAATTCAAATTGGGTTTATTATGAGAACTCCTCGAGGAAGAAAACTTACATCTTTAGGAAAAAAATACATTAATTCTAAAAATGAAAAATACTAAAGAGATCAAGCTTTATGTTCTATTAATTTGTTTTTTGATAAATATCTTATATGTTTCTCCTAGTTATTCATTAAGCTCTCGAGAAAATTTATTTAATAATGCTTTAAGTTTAAGTTCTAACGGAGATTTTAATCTTGCATTAAAGCAATGGAATAAGTATTTGGATATATTTCCTGATGATGCTGCAGCTTTAAGTAATAGAGGAAATATAAAACTTGTTATTGGTGATCCAGAAGGCGCAATAAAAGATCAAGATAAAGCGATTCACTTAGATCCGGATGAGGTCGATCCTTATATTAATAAAGGTATAGCCGAAGAATCTTTAGGAATGTGGTTACAGGCAAAAAAAGATTATTTATATGTAATTGCAAAAGATAAGGATAATTTTTCTGCTTTATATAATTTTGCTAATGTTGAAGGGTCTTTGTCAGATTGGCAGAGTGCAAGGAATTTATTTTCTAAAGCTTCAGAATTAAATCCTGGTTTTGCAATGGCACGATCAAGCATGGCTTTGGCAGATTACCAATTAGGTAATATGGAAGAATGTGAAAAAGAATTGAAAAAATTGATCAGACGCTATCCAACTTTTGCCGATGCAAGAGCAGCTTTAACGGCTTTAGACTGGTCAAAAGGGATCTCTGGTGAAGCTGAAAGTAACTGGATTGCAGTTACGGAATTAGACCCTAGATATGCCGATGAGGAATGGTTAACAAAAGTTCGAAGATGGCCTCAAAAACCAACTAGAGATTTAATGAAATTTATAGCGCTGAAATAATAGATGGATAGAGATAAATTGTTAAAAAAAATTGATTCATTCAATGATGAACTAATTAATATGAGGAGGCACATTCATGCTCATCCAGAATTAAGTGGCTTAGAAAATCAAACGGCAATTTTAATAAGTGGTTATCTGAAAAATATTGGTGGGAGAGTTACAGAATCCGTAGGAAGAACAGGGGTTGTAGCTGATTTCGGACCAAAAGATAAAGGTTTTATTGGTTTGAGAGTTGATATGGATGCTCTTCCAATCTACGAGAATACTAATTTAAGTTTTTCTTCAAAAATTGATGGCGTCATGCATGCTTGTGGTCATGATTTACATACATGTATTGGTTTGGGCGTGGCGAAAATTATTAAGGATTTAAACCTAAAATTTGGGACAAGAATAATTTTTCAACCTGCGGAAGAAATTGCTAGTGGTGCTAGGTGGATGATTGATGATGGTGTGACTATTGGGTTAAAACAAATTTTGGGAGTGCATGTTTTCCCTGAATTATTAGTAGGGACTATTGGAATTAAAGAAGGAAGTTTAACAGCAGCGGCAGGGGAACTTTCAGTTGAGATATTAGGAAAATCAGGACATGGTGCGAGACCTCATGAAGGTGTAGATGCTATATGGGCAGCATCCAAAGTTATTTCTGGTATTCAAGAAGCAATAACAAGAAAATTAGATCCTTTAGATCCTGTCGTCATTACCTTTGGGAAAATAAATGGGGGGAATGCATATAATATTTTATCTGAAAAGGTTAATTTAACTGGAACAATAAGATGTACAAATTTGCAATTATTTAGGGATATGGGTGATTGGCTTAACTTGAATATTTCTTCTATTGCCAATAGTTGTGGAGCTGAAGCGAAAGTAAAATTTAGAGAGATAGTCCCACCTGTAAATAATGATTTTGAAATAAATAAAGTTATAAGGGATTCTTCAATTGGTATATTAGGTCATCAAAATGTAATCGAATTGCAAAAACCATCTCTAGGAGCTGAAGATTTTGCTGAGTTTTTAAATAAAGTACCTGGAGCAATGTTTAGGCTTGGGGTTTCTAGCAAGAAAGGTTGTGCTCCGCTACATAGTTCAGAATTTGATCCAGATGAAAGAGCTATCAGTGTAGGAATTAAAGTAATAACTGAATCCATAGTAAAATTAAATAATTAATTTGGTAAATTTATATACATGAAATTTGAAAAATCTTATATCTTTTCACTTGTTGCCCCTTTAATGATTCTGTTATCAATAATAGGTTGTATTTTAAGGAAAGACAGTAAGAAGATCTTTTATTTTCCAGTTGGTTTGATGGGGATTTTTATAATTTCGGAGAAAGAATTTAGTAGAGGAGTAAAGAGAAAAAAAATCTTAAATAAAATAAAATCTTACAAACAAACCAAATAAAAATATTTTCTATATTTTAAGTAATATAAGATGACTATTTTTTCAAAAAGAGCTATTTTTTAGTTAATACTAGGGGTGCTAGGACGATAACTTAGCTGAGATTGTACCTTTCGAACCTGAAACAGTTAAAACTGACGAAGGAAACTTTTAACTTGATCGAACTCTAGTAATAAACAATTTAAATTTAAAAGACATGAGAAATTCCTGGATAAAGTCACGCCTTGGACAAAAAAACATTACTCAGATGAATTTCGCTAGAAATGGAAATATAACTGAAGAAATGAACTATGTTGCTCAAAAAGAAAATCTTCCACCTTCATTAATTATGGAAGAAGTGGCGAGGGGTAGATTAATAATTCCAGCTAATATAAATCATGTAAATCTTGAACCAATGGCAATTGGTATTGCCTCTAAATGCAAAGTAAATGCAAATATTGGTGCATCTCCTAATGCAAGTGATATCAATGAAGAAGTTGAGAAGCTTAAGTTAGCAGTGAAATATGGTGCGGATACAGTTATGGATTTATCCACAGGAGGAGTGAATCTTGATGAAGTTAGAGAATCAATTATCAAAGAATCTTCAGTCCCTATAGGAACTGTTCCAGTTTATCAAGCTTTAGAAAGTGTTCATGGATCTATAGAAAGATTAACAGAAGACGATTTCTTACATATTATTGAAAAACATTGTCAACAGGGTGTTGATTATCAAACTATTCATGCTGGTTTATTAATAGAACATTTACCAAAAGTAAAAGGAAGAATTACTGGTATCGTAAGTCGAGGTGGTGGTATTTTAGCTCAATGGATGTTGTATCATTTCAAGCAAAATCCTCTATATACAAGGTTTGATGATATTTGTGAAATTTTTAAAAAATATGATTGCACTTTTTCTCTGGGAGATTCACTTAGGCCTGGATGTTTACATGATGCATCAGATGATGCTCAATTGGCCGAATTAAAAACATTGGGTGAACTTACAAGAAGAGCATGGACTCATAATGTTCAAGTTATGGTTGAAGGACCAGGACATGTTCCTATGGATCAGATTGAGTTCAATGTTAGAAAGCAGATGGAGGAATGCTCAGAGGCTCCTTTTTATGTTCTTGGCCCATTAGTAACAGATATTTCTCCAGGCTATGATCATATTTCGAGTGCCATTGGTGCAGCCATGGCTGGATGGTATGGAACTGCGATGTTATGTTACGTTACTCCCAAAGAACATTTGGGGCTTCCAAATGCTGAAGATGTTAGAGAAGGCTTAATAGCTTATAAAATTGCTGCACATGCAGCCGACATCGCTAGGCATAGAGCAGGTGCTCGTGATAGAGATGATCAGCTAAGTCATGCAAGATATACTTTTGACTGGAACAAACAGTTTGAGCTTTCTTTGGATCCTGAAAGGGCTAAACAATATCATGATGAAACTTTACCAGAAGAAATATTTAAAAAAGCCGAGTTTTGCTCAATGTGTGGACCTAAGCATTGCCCCATGAATTCTAAAATTTCTGATGAAACTCTTGATGAATTGAAGAATAAACTTACAAAATGTGATACTGCAGTTTAGTGTGAGTTTATAAAATTTCTTTAGTCTTATTTACAACATTTTCAACTGTAAATCCAAAACTAGACATACATTTCCCACCGGGAGCTGATGCACCAAATCTATCCATAGTAATACAAATTCCATCAAGCCCAGTGTATTTGTGCCATCCGAATGAATGAGCAGCTTCAACTACAACTCTTTTTTTGATACTACTAGGCAAAATACTTTCTTTGTAAGAAGCTTCTTGCTCTTCAAATAGCTCTACGCAAGGCATAGAAATAACTCGAGACTTTTTGCCTAATTTTGAGATTTCTTTACTTGCTTCAATGCAAAGGTTCAGTTCACTACCAGTACCGATAAATATTACATCAGGAGTTCCCTCGCAATCTGAAACTATATATCCACCTAAAGCAACTTTATCAATAGAGGTATTTTCTTGATTTGGCATGGCTTGCCTACTTAGGCAAAGAGCAGAAGGTCTTTTTCTGTTTTTAATAGCAAGCTTATAAGCACCACTTGTTTCATTACCATCTCCAGGCCTAAATACGAGCATATTTGGCATCGCTCTGAGTGAGGGTATCGTTTCAACAGGTTGATGTGTTGGACCATCTTCGCCAACTCCAATTGAATCATGAGTAAGTACATAAATAACTCCCAGCTCACTGAGAGCAGATAGTCTCATTGAACCTCTCATATAGTCTGCAAAAACTAGAAAAGTTCCTCCATAAGGTATTAATCCACTGTCGTGATAAGCAATTCCATTTAATATTGCTGCCATGGCATGCTCTCTGACACCAAAATGCAAATATCTTTTTTCTGGCGAATGCGCCTGAAATGATCCTGTTTCTCCTTTAATATCCGTGTAGTTAGAGTGCGTTAAATCCGCAGATCCTCCAATTAATTCAGGAAGGTTGGGCCCAAGAGCACCCAGGCATATTTGAGAATGTTTTCTTGTCGCTAAACCCTTATCATCTACCGTATATGAAGGTAGGTCTGAATCCCAGTTTTCCGGCAATTCACCTTGGATCATTCTTTTTAATTCCGCTCCTTCAGTAGGGTATGTGTTTTGATATCCTTTAAATTTTAAATTCCATTCTTTTTCGGAGTTTTCACCTTTAGTAATAGCTTGTCTAAATTGCGAATATACTTCCTCTGGTATTTCAAAAGGAGGATATTCCCAATTTAAAAATTCTCTTGTTAAGGAAGCTTCTTCTTCTCCTACAGCAGCTCCATGGATTCCTGCAGTATCTGACTTGTTTGGTGACCCGTAACCTATTATTGTAGAGATTTTGATTAGAGAGGGTTTATCTTTCACAGATTTCGCATTCTCAATTGCTTTGGTAATTCCTTTTACATCATGATTACCATTTTCAACATGTTGTACATGCCATCCGTAAGCTTCATATCTTTTTAAAACATCTTCTGTAAATGAAACATCTGTACGTCCATCAATTGTGATTTGATTATCATCATATAGAGCTATTAATTTTCCAAGCTTAAGATGACCAGCAAGTGAACATGCTTCAGATGCAATCCCCTCTTGATTACAACCGTCTCCCATAATTACGTAGGTATAATGATCAACAATTTCGCAATCTTTTTTATTGAATTTAGCTGCTAAGTGTGCTTCTGCAATTGCTAAACCAACAGCGTTAGAAATACCTGCCCCTAATGGTCCTGCCGTTACCTCAACTCCCTCAGTCTCAAATGTTTCTGGATGCCCAGGTGTCTTAGAACCCCATTGTCTAAATTCTTTAATATCTTCGATGGAAACTGATTTATATCCAGTTAGATGCAAAAGAGAATATAACAACATACACCCATGGCCCGCGGATAATACAAAGCGATCCCTATTAAACCACTTAGGATTATTGGGATTGTGATTGAGAATATTGTGCCACAATGCATAACCCATAGGAGCGCAACCCATAGGTAAGCCAGGATGCCCGCTATTAGATTTATTTACTGCATCTACAGCTAGCATTCTTATACTATTTACACATAGTGATTCTAATGAAACAGATGCAGCGACCATTGTTTTAAGTAAGGTAATTTGGGAATACAGAGTTGGTTTTTCGTCAATCAAGTTTGCTAAAAGCTAGACAAACATTGTGACCACCAAAGCCGAATGAATTAGATAGAGCAACCCTTATTTGAGCATCTCTAGCATTATTTGGTACATAATCAAGATCACAATCTGGATCAGGATTAACGTAATTTATTGTAGGAGGTACAAAATTATGTGTCAAAGAAAGAATACAAGCTACAGCTTCTATACCTCCTGAACCCCCTAATAGATGACCAGTCATCGACTTAGTAGAGCTTACAGGAATGAGGTAAGATCTGTCTTTAAATATGGATTTAATTGCAGAAGTTTCATTTTTGTCGTTTGCTGCAGTACTAGTTCCATGAGCATTTATGTAATCAACCTGATCAAGATTAATCAAACCATCATCAATGGCTAGCTTGATTGCTGCTGCACCTCCAGTTCCTCCTGGAGAAGGCGAAGTAATGTGATGAGCATCACAAGTTGATCCATAACCAATAATTTCAGCGTAAATTTTTGCGCCTCTTTTTTTTGCATTTTCAAGAGTTTCTAGAACAAGAATCCCGGATCCTTCTCCTATCACAAAGCCATCCCTCTCAGCATCAAAAGGTCTACTTGCAGTTTGAGGACTGTCATTTCTAAAAGAAAGTGCTTTAGCGCTTGCAAAACCTGCCACTCCAAGAGGAGTAATACTTGCTTCTGCTCCTCCACAAATCATCGCATCTGCTTTGCCTAGTTGTAACAATCTAAAAGAGTCTCCAATAGCATTTGACCCGGCAGCGCAGGCGGTGGATACAGCAGAGCTTGGACCTTTTGCTCCCAAAGCAATAGCAGCAAGTCCTGTTGCCATGTTTGGGATCATCATTGGAACTGTAAATGGGCTTACTCTTTTTGGGCCTTTATGACTTAATATTTGAGCTTGACTTTCCATTGTAAGTAAGCCTCCAACACCAGAGCCAATAATTACTCCAATTCTTGATTCATTGAATTCAGTTATTTCAAGTCCAGAATCATTGAAAGCTTGCTTTGCAGCTATTACTCCAAATTGAGAAAATCGATCCCATCTTTTAGATTCTTTAGGCTCAATAAAATTTTCGGATTGAAGATTTTTAACTTCTGCTGCAAACTTGCAGGGATGTTGTTCAGGATTAAAGAGAGTAATACCTGAAACACCATTTGCCCCCTTTTGTAAGCCGAGTAAATATTCATCAATGTTGTTACCAATTGGAGTTACTGCCCCTATACCGGTAATAACTACTCGATGGAAATTTGGCATCCTTAATTAACCTTTTTTTTCTTCGATGAATTTAACAGCATCTCCTACTGTTGCGATACCTTCAGCTGCTTCATCAGGTATTTCAATATCAAATGCTTCTTCAAGTGCCATTACTAGCTCTACGGTGTCAAGCGAGTCTGCACCTAAATCATTTTGAAAGTTTGAATCAGATTTTACTTCGGCTGATTCAACACTTAGTTGCTCAGAAACAATAGAGCAAACTTTTTGAAGGATTTCTTCTTGTGACATAGTCTATGGAATTTACTAATTATCTACTTGATTTTATGCCCTAGAGTTAACAAGAGTGAAGCATATCTTAATTTTTTTAATTTCTTTGTAAGACAATAGTATTATATTACGAGGTTCTCAAAGACAATTTTTACATGTCACACGCAGTTAAAATTTATGACACATGCATTGGATGCACCCAATGTGTAAGGGCATGCCCACTCGATGTATTGGAAATGGTTCCATGGGATGGTTGTAAAGCCGGCCAAATAGCTTCATCTCCCAGGACTGAAGATTGTGTAGGCTGTAAAAGGTGTGAGACAGCATGCCCAACAGATTTTTTAAGCATCAGGGTTTATTTAGGTGATGAGACATCAAGAAGTATGGGCTTAGCTTATTAATTTTTATAGTGCAGTTTAAAGAGAGTCCATGCTTTATTAAATTTATAATTTTGTTCAATATAATTGAAGAAAATTGTCTATATGTGTGGAATTGTTGCTGTTACCGGTTATAAAAAAGCCTTACCATTGCTTATTAATGGTTTAGAGAAACTTGAATATAGAGGATACGATTCTGCAGGTATTGCCATAATAAACTCCGAAACAAAGAACATAGTCTGTAATAAAGCAAAAGGAAAACTTAATAACTTAAAAAATAATTTAAAAAATACCGAAATACCTGGAACTGTTGGAATAGGTCACACACGTTGGGCCACCCACGGAAAACCAGAAGTTAAAAATGCACATCCCCATATTGATAGTTCAGGAGAAATTGCAGTTGTCCAAAATGGGATTATTGAAAATTATCAGGAATTAAAAATTAAATTAGAAAAAGAAGGAATTATTTTTAATTCTGATACTGATACAGAAGTCATACCTCACTTAATACAAAAAGAATTATTTGCTTTAAGTCAACTAAAGCTTGAAAATAACGGTTCAACTTTATTGGTTGCAGTAAGAAACGTAATCTCCGATTTGGAAGGATCATATGCATTAGCAGTAATATGGTCTGGTGCTCCAGACGCATTAGTTGTTGCTAGGAAGCAGGCACCTTTAATAATTGGTTTAGGGGAAGGAGAATTTATATGTGCAAGCGATACGCCGGCAATAGCTAACTTTACAAAAATTATTTTACCTTTGGAGGATGAGGAAATAGCTCTTTTAACTCCTTTAGGAATAGAAATTAATGATTCTAATAACGAGAGACAATATCGAAATCCAATTTCTTTACAAAGTGCAGATCAAGTAAGTGATAAAAAGAACTTTAAACACTATATGTTAAAGGAGATCTATGATCAGCCTGATATTGTTAAATATTGGTTAGAAAAGTATTTAACTAAAGATTTAAATACTGATCAATTTCAAATTAATTACTCTTTTGATACAGAGTTTTTTAACTCTATTGAAAGAATAGATATAGTTGCTTGTGGTACAAGCAAGCATGCTGCAATGGTGGGTAAATTTTTATTAGAACAATTCTCAGGTATACCAACAAATGTCTTTTATGCGAGTGAGTTTAGATACTCCCCACCTCCATTACTTCCTAATACCTTAACAATTGGAGTGACTCAGTCTGGAGAGACTGCTGATACTATCGCGGCTATAAGTATGGAAATTAAAAGGAGATCTGCAATGGGGGATAGAAACTTTAAACCAAATTTAATTGCTATTACGAACAGAATTGAGAGTTCAATTGGTAGACAAATACCAAATATTATTAACATTAGTGCTGGAATTGAAATTGGTGTTGCTGCTACTAAAACTTTCTTTGCTCAACTTCTTTCTTTTTATGGATTAGCTATAAAATTTGCTCAAATTAGAGGAAGTCAAAGTAATGAAAATATTAGTCAATTAATTTCAGAATTAACTAAATTACCGGCATTAGTTGAAGAACTTTTAGAAAAACATAATGAATCTTCTGAAAAACTTGCGCATGATTTTTTTAATATTAAAGACGTTATTTTTTTGGGTAGAGGAATAAATTATCCTATTGCGCTTGAGGGAGCTCTTAAGTTGAAGGAAATTAGTTATATTCATGCTGCAGGTTTTCCTGCTGGGGAAATGAAGCATGGACCAATAGCTTTGTTAGACAAAAAAGTACCTGTAATTTCAATAGCTACTCCAGGGGAAGTATTTGATAAGGTAATTAGTAATGCTCAAGAAGCAAAGGCTAGAGATGCTTATTTAATTGGTGTTGCCCCTAAATGTAATGGGACTGAAATATTTGATTATTTAATGACCATACCTTCAACAAATGAATGGATTTCACCTTTGCTTGCTATTATCCCTCTTCAATTATTGAGTTATCATATTGCTGCTCATAGAGGACTTGATGTTGATCAACCAAGGAATCTAGCTAAAAGCGTAACAGTAGAGTAAAAATTTTTGAAATAGAATTTACAGCTCCAAAAGACCTGCAGGAGGAGTAAGTACTATAAATTGTTTTTTAATATCTACTACTGGAACAATTTCCTTAACAAATGGTATTAGAATTTCTTTGTTATTTTTCAAAAGTTGAATCACAAGCAAATTATTTTTCTCGTTCGTTAAGTTAATAACTTTTCCTATTATGCGTAGTTGGTTATTTTCTAAAATTTTAACTTTTAAACTTACTAGTTCGGTTAAGTGAAATTCTCCCTTATTCAATTTTGGAATTGCATCAACTTTCACGAGAATTTTATGTCCCTTTAAGTTTTCTGCTTGATTTCTATTGTTTATCCCTTTAAATGAAATTATGAATAATTCTTTACCTGGTTTTTTAAAACCATGAGTAAGCTCTATTTCTATGGGAGTCTCGTTTTCTTTTTGTATCCATCTTTTACCAGGGGATGTAAATCTTTCTGAAAAATCACTAAGAGACTTAACCTTGATTTTTCCATTAATACCTTGAGGAGATGTTATTAAGCCAACAATCATCCATTCATCATGATTTATCATAGTGTATATTTAAATTATTTTTATGGAAATTCCTAATAAACCAATACTCCCCGGTTCTATAGTAGTTATTAAAGATGTTAATTCTATTTATAGAGGTTATAAAGGATTTGTACAAAGAGTAACCAATAAAACGGCAGCTGTACTTTTTGAGGGAGGCAATTGGGATAAGTTAGTTACATTTCAATTAAATAATTTGGAACTTGTTTGAAAAATTAATTTTTCTTTCTCGGAAAAATTTCTTGTATCAGAATACTTGCAGCATTTTTTTCAGCCTTTTTATGAGAATGCCCAAAGCTGCAAGCTTTTTTAAATCCATTTATGTATATTTCACAAGAGAACCTTTTTGGGTCTCCGTGATTTTTTGATACTTCATATATTTTATAAACAGGTAAATCAAACCCTTGACTTTGACACCATTCTTGTAATGCTGACTTGGCATTATATTTATGTGGCGCTTGTAAATATAATTCGGCATCTTTTTTCCAAAAATTATCTAACCATATATTGACTTCATGTATCGAATTAAAACACTTATATATTGCGCCAATTAACGCTTCACTAGTTTCAGCAATTATGGTATCTTTTGAATTCTCATCACCCATTGCTTTAGGTCCTTTTATTATTACTTTTTCTATGAATATTTTTTTACCTAATTCAGTTAACCATTCATCACTTACTATTTGAGATCTTAGTTCTGATCTATTACCAACGCTCATACTCTCATATGTTCTTTCTATAAAATCTGATGCTGATAATCTGAGCACAGCATCCCCGAAGAATTCTAATTTTTCATAATTGACTATCTTGTCTGCGGAGGAATGTGTTAATGCTTCATTAAACGTATGAAGTATCAATTTATCTTTTTGGTTTATAATTTTTATAAATCTTTTTGAATTTATGTCAAGCGAATTTAAAAACTTAATAATTTGTTCAAGTCTTTTTTCATCAATTAAGGTGTCCATATAGATTGAGTGTTTTCATTAAGTAGAAAGCAGGTCATAAGCCGGGTTCTGTTCATCTTAATAAGATGGGCAATCATCTATCTAGGACTGGAATTACTTCACAGCCTCAAGCGGCGCTTAAAAGTAGATTTTTTAATGGTCATAAATCTACTTAGCCTTGCACCCAGCCGGGGTTTACCTAGCCAACACTTCTCAATGTTGCTGGTGCGCTCTTACCGCACCCTTGCACCCTTACCGTACATAAAGTATTAGGCGGTATGTTTCTGTGGCACTATCCTCACGGTTACCCGCACTGGGAATTACCCAGCAAGCCTGACCATATGGGAGCCCGGACTTTCCTCAAAAAGTTTTATTTTCAAAACAAAATAAAACATTTTTGCGATTGCCTCTCCTGCTTTCACTTAGCATAATGCCTATTACCCCAAAAAACATCTCTTGGGGCTGTAGCTCAGTAGGATAGAGCGACGGTTTCCTAAACCGTAGGTCGTGGGTTCGATTCCCTCCAGTCCCGTTTCAGTTGATAAACTATATGTAGTATGCGTGCATATTTACAACTCTCTAGCTAGCGTGTAATTAGTAATTAAGCTTTTATGGCTAAGCTGCATGATATGCGTTTAAAACTCTTAATTCAGCAAGAGCATGAACGTATTTCCAAATCTCAACCAAATGATATAGATCTGTCCATAGTTCAAGCAAGATGCCTTTGTTGGCTTTCTTTATTGGCAGAAGCTCATGAAGACCAAGCAAATGATGCCGAAAAGAGAGGAGATGCTGAACAAGCAATGGGATGGTTTGCAGACTCAATGAGATTAAGAGATGTAATTACTTTGGTTACTAGTATTGAAATACCTTTGCCTGATAGTCCAGACTCTTTGGATGATAATGACGAATTATTTGATGGGCCTACAATTTTGCCTAAATAATGATCTGTTGGTTTGAAATTTTATAAAGAGCATGATCGTTTAATTCGAGAATTTCTTACTTTCAAACAACAACAGCAATAAAACTGGGGGTCTATCCAGTCTTTTATAACTCTCTGCAGAGAAGTTACTGAAAAGTTATAAAATTAATTATCTGACAAAAATAGTAAAGACAAATCTGTTACAAATAA
>QCUP01000002.1 GCA_003208885.1 Prochlorococcus sp. AG-679-K21
AAATAATCAACTAAATGGGGCTTCAAGAAAAACTAGACAAAAACTTCGAAGAAATATAGGCATGATTTTTCAGGGACATAATTTGCTTAGATGTTTAACAGCAGAACAAAATGTTCAAATGGGCGCAGATTTAATTAGAAATTTAACATACTTGCAAAGAAGAGAAGTAGCAAGGAAGTGGTTATCTGCAGTTGGTTTGGAGGATCATCATAAAAAACTGCCAAATGGGTTGTCAGGAGGGCAGAAACAAAGGGTTGCAATTGCAAGAGCATTATCCGCGAATCCCAAACTTTTACTTGCGGATGAACCTACTTCAGCTTTAGACAGTGTCACTGGAAGAGAAATAGTTTCACTTTTACGGAAATTAGCAAAAGAGCAGAATTGTTCTGTCCTTATGGTTACTCATGATCCAAGGATTTCAGATATGGCCGACAGGATATTAAACATGGAAGATGGTAGGATATTTAATGCACTTAGTGAGCTAAGATAGTAAAAAACAAAAAAGATTTTTCATGTCAAAGAGAAGAAATTTAAAAAAAGAAAAGCAAGACCGTAATCGTGCATATGCTAGAAAATTCAAAAAAAGAAAGCTTAGATCCGATGGTAGACCAGAAGGAAATAACGTAACTGGAACAGCTAATAATGGCGGGGCGGCAGATTAGTAAAAAATTGGATCTTTTATATTTTGAAATTCTGTATATTAATAAATAAATAATATATGGTCATGAATGTAAGTATCGTTATTCCAACTTATAACAGAAAACCAATATTGAAAAAATGTTTAAAGGCTCTTGAGAATCAGAACTTAAACGAGAATATCAGTAATTATGAAGTAATAGTTGTTGATGATGGCTCTACGGATGGCACAACCTCTTGGATAAAAGAGAACAATAAAGTTCTCTCTCATGTGGTCTTATATGAACAAGAACATGGTGGAGCTGCTTTAGGAAGAAACTTAGGTGTAATGAAATCTAAATATGAAATTATTATTTTTATCGATAGTGACCTTATTGTTTTAGATGACTTTTTAGCCTGTCATGTGAATAAACTATTGTTCTATTGGAATAAAAATAATAAAAAATGCTTTACTTATGGTTCAGTTATTAATACTTCTAATTTCAAAAATCCAGAAAGTGAAAGGTATAAATTAACTGATTTTTCCTTTGCATATTTTGCTACTGGAAATGTTGCTATTTCAAAAGAAATACTTTTAAGTGTTGGATTATTTGATACTTCTTTTAGCCTTTATGGGTGGGAAGATCTAGAGTTGGGAGAGAGATTAAAAAAATTTGGGACAACATTAATTAAATGTCCAGAAGCTGTTGGATTTCATTGGCACCCCCCTTTTAATTGTGGGCAAATTGAATCATTAGTATCCCAAGAAAAAGAAAGAGCAAGGATGGCATTATTATTTTATAAAAAACATTCAAATTTGAGAGTTAGATTTATGATTCAATTAACCCCTATTCATATTTTGCTTTGGCAAATAATTTGTCTGGGGGGATTGATAAGTATTAAAAGATTATTCCCGTTATTAAGATTTCTTGTTGATTCAGGTAGAAATAGAATTGCACTAGAGATTGTTAGAATTCCCCTTAATTTTATTTACGTAAAAGAACTTAGAAGATTAATTTAAATTTTAATAATTTATCTTAAATGATATTCTTTTAGGATTTCTGATTATTTGCTACAATAAAAAAAACTAAAACCACACATCTGACTGTTTCGGGTGATTTAATTATTTAAATTTCCCGTCGGATGGAGGCTAACCCGAAACCTATTTAATCATGGCTGTTGTATCACTATCTGAAATGATGGAAGCTGGTGCCCACTTCGGGCATCAAACTAGACGTTGGAATCCCAAAATGTCTAAATATATTTACTGTGCGAGAAATGGAGTTCATATTATTGACCTTGTTAAAACTGCCTTATGTATGAATAATGCTTATAAGTGGACAAGGAATGCTGCAAAAAGTGGAAAAAGATTTCTCTTTGTAGGTACAAAGAAACAAGCATCAGATGTTGTTGCTCAAGAAGCTGTTAGATGTGGTGCTGCTTATGTAAATCAGAGGTGGTTAGGAGGTATGCTCACTAACTGGACTACTATGAAAGCAAGAATAGAAAGATTGAAGGATCTTGAGAGAATGGAAAGTAGTGGTGCTATCGCTATTCGACCTAAAAAAGAAGCGGCTGTTTTGAGGAGAGAATTAGAACGCTTGCAGAAGTATTTAGGTGGTCTTAAAGGTATGAGAAGATTACCTGATGTAGTTGTTCTAGTTGATCAAAGAAGAGAATCTAATGCTGTTCTTGAAGCTAGGAAATTAGACATTTCTTTAGTATCAATGTTGGATACTAACTGTGATCCTGATTTGTGTGAAGTTCCTATTCCATGCAATGATGATGCAGTGAGATCTGTTCAACTTATTTTAGGAAGGCTTGCAGATGCAATTAATGAGGGAAGAAAAGGTTCTAATGATCAAAGAAAGAATTAATTTTAATTTCAAACTTCAACAAAAACAAACAACATCATCTTTTTAAATGGGAAACATTACAGCAAAACTAGTTAAAGATCTTAGAGATAAAACTGGAGCCGGAATGATGGATTGCAAAAAGGCTTTAAATGAGACGGATGGAAATATTGAAAAAGCTTTAGAATGGTTAAGGAAGAAAGGTATAGCAAGTGCAGAGAAGAAATCAGGAAGAGTTGCTGCAGAAGGTTCTATTGGTAGCTATATTCATACGGGTGCAAGGGTGGGTGTTCTTTTAGAGCTAAATTGTGAAACTGATTTTGTTGCTAGAGGAGATATATTTCAATCTCTTTTAAAGGATGTTTCTATGCAAGTTGCCGCATGTCCAAATGTAGAGTACGTATCCATTGATCAAATACCTAACGATATAGTTGAAAAAGAAAAACAAATAGAAATGGGAAGAGATGATTTATCTGGCAAACCAGAAAATATTAAAGAAAAAATTGTTGAGGGAAGAATAGCTAAAAGACTAAATGAATTAGTCTTGCTCTCTCAACCATACATAAAAGATAGTGCACTAACAGTTGAGGACCTTGTAAAACAAGCAGCAGCAAAAATCGGTGAAAATATAAAAGTTAGACGTTTTACAAGATATACATTAGGAGAGGGCATTGAAAAAAATGAGATGGACTTTGCTGATGAAGTCGCATCTTTAAAGTCAAACTAAAAAATTTGAATAATAATATCAAAGGGAGAAATTCAAAAGAAGTAACAATTCAGCTCAAGAGGGCTGAAATCCAAAAAAATATATTATTAAAAAATATTTATAAAGAATATGAGGCTTATTTTAAGATCGTTAGAAAATCTATATTTACATCTGCTGAAAAAGGTATATTTAGCATTTATTCTGACTCTTATATCAGTGAAAAATTATTAACTTCAAGGGAATTAAATATTTTATTAACTAAAAAAATTAGTTTGCTTATCAAATCAAAACTTCCTTTAATAACTATTGAACAACTAAAGTTAGGTGACATTAGTGACCCTATAAAACATTTAGTAAATGTAAATGTCTTACAAGAATTAGTAATATCGAAAGAAAATCAAACAGTTAATATTGATTATGAGAATGAATTAATTAATAATGAATCAAATAAATTTCATTGTAATAACAATCTAAATACATATGAATATTATGCAACTTTGACTGATGATGAAATTTTCTCTGTAAATTTAGATGAAAGTACTTATTTAAATTCTTTTTCTAAAGAAATCAGTATTAAAAAAGATGTAAATGAAAAACTTTTAGTTAAAGCAGTTCTTGAATTAATAGAAGACACAAATGATAATAAATTAAATGATTATGAGAAAATAAATGATCAACTAAATAATGTTTTTATATCAAGTGATAATTTAGATATTTTTGAATTTATTGATAAATCTTTTAGCAATCTTTTATTGAATCTTTCTTATAATATTAATTTAGAATTATTTAATATTAAATTAATAAAAAAATTTATATCTGAGGAAAAGTTTAAATGTTTATCAAACAATAATTATTTAATTAAACATCCATATCCTTTTGTTATTAGATATGACTTATATCCAGATAAATTATCTTCGACTAATATCAAATCTTCTGAAGTATATTTATTTAATATAACCAATATTGAATTAGAATTTTATAACTTAGATCTTTCAATCTGTAGAAATAAAATAAATGAATTAAAAAGTAGATTTATGTTATTAAATAAAAAGCAAAGATACTGGAAAAGTAAGGAACTTGCCTCAAATAGTTCAAATTAATTAAAAGACTAAATTTATCTTATTGATAATGTGACTAAGAATGAAGGATATATTAATTTAATTAAGGATTGGATTAGACCTCTTCAGAAATCTCTTACTCTTGAATCAGAAAATAAATTCACTAATTTACTAGGTAATAAACAATATTTTAATGATTATTTAAATAAGTCTTTAAGTAATTTAAGCAATCTGAAATTGACTAATGAATTTATTATATTATTTAGTCAATTCGCAATTAAATATTCTGAATATAAAAATTTAGACGTCAATCAAAGAAAAAGACTGGTAATTGATACCAGAAAAGGTCTACTAAAATTAGGTAAATATATTGATTTAAATTATTCTAATAAAAAAATAAATAGTTATTATTCTAAAATTATAGATTCTAATCTATCCTTAAACTCAGATATTGCATCAATAAAAAGTATAGGCAAAGTTAATAAAAATAAGCTAAATGAATTAGGTATATATAATATAAAAGACATAATTAATTATTTTCCACGAACCTATTTAGATTATACAAATAGAGTTAAAATAATTAATTTAAGACCTGATAATCTATATACCTGTATTGCAACTATTAAAAAGTTTTACATTTATAAGAGTCCAAATAATAGTAATTTATCAATAATGAATATAGTGATATTTGATGAAACCTCCTCAATAAAAGTCACAAAATTCTTTCTAGGCAAAAGATTTAGATCTTACTCTTTTTTTTCTTCTCAGAAATCCCTTTATGCTCCAGGTACTAAATTAGCAATATCTGGTAAGGTCAAATCATCTGAATATGGAAAAACTTTTGTAGACCCGCAGATAGAAATTTTAAATAAAAATGAAGAATCTTTTAGTTTCTCTGGAAAGATTATGCCTTTATATTCGCTATCAGAATCATTCTCAAATATAAGTTTTATAAAATTAATTAAAAAAGTAATTATTTATTCAAAACAATATCCAGATCTACTTAATCAAAAACAACTTAATTCCTTATCTTTATTTTCAAAAAGTGATTCTTTAATAAATATTCATTTACCTATAAATCAGAATGCTTTGATGGAGTCAAAAAAACGATTGGTATTTGATGAACTATTTCTATTACAAATGAAGTTTTTATTGAGAAAAAGGAAGAATAATAAAAAATTAATTATTCAAAAATCTATTAAAAAGAATTTTTTACTTAAAGATTTTTTAAATAAAGTTCCTTTTCAATTAACAAAATCTCAGGAAAAAGTACTTGATGAAATTAAATATGATTTATCAGATTTAACACCTATGTCGAGACTCCTTCAAGGAGATGTTGGCAGTGGTAAAACTATTATTGCAATCGCATCTCTTTTAATTGAACTTGAAAAAGATCAACAGGGTGCCTTAATGGTTCCGACTGAAGTACTTGCCTCACAGCACTATATGAATTTAATAAAACTATTGAACCCACTTTTAGTTTCTGTAGAACTTCTTACTGGTAATACCCCACAGAAAAAGAGAAAAGAAATACTTACAAATTTAAAAAATGGAATGGTAGATATTCTCGTAGGTACTCATGCATTATTTGAAGATAAAGTTGTTTTTAATTCATTAGGGATTGTAGTCATAGATGAACAGCATCGGTTTGGTGTTACACAAAGAAATCGATTACTGAATAAAGGTAATAATACAAATTTGTTATCAATGACAGCTACTCCCATACCTAGGACTCTTGCTTTGTCACTATATGGTGATTTAGATATTAGTCAGATTACAGAACTTCCCCCAGGAAGAGTTCCAATAACAACAAAAATTATTTCAGAAGAAGAGTTAAATAAACTTTTTAAATGTGTTGAAAATGAGATAAATAAAGGGAAGCAAGCTTATGTAATTTTGCCATTAATTGAAGATTCTGAAAAAATGAATTTAAGATCTGCTAAAAGGATTTTTAAATATTTATCAGAGGAAATTTTTTTAAAAAATAAAGTGGGCCTATTACATGGGAAATTAAATTCTGAAGAAAAGAATAATATCATTAATTCTTTTGTAAAAAATGAAGTAAATATATTGGTCTCTACTACAGTTATTGAGGTAGGAATTGATGTACCTAATGCTTCAATTATGATTATTTATAATTCTGAAAGATTTGGGTTGTCACAATTACACCAGTTACGCGGGAGAGTTGGGAGAGGATCCCATAAATCATTTTGTTACTTAGTAACTTCTGAAAAAAATAGATTCGAAAATAAAAGGCTAAGTGTTTTAGAAAAATCTAATGATGGTTTTTATATCGCGGAAAAAGACTTGGAACTTAGAGGCCCCGGCCAACTATTGGGATATAAGCAGTCGGGATTACCCGATTTTGTATTGGATAACTTACCAAATAATAGATTTTTAATTGAAAAGGCTAGAGAAGAGGCTCAGAGGGTTCTTACTGATGATCCTGACTTAAGAAAAAATGTTTTAATAAAAGATTTACTAATAGACAATTCTGATAATAAATTTATTCATGACTTCTTAAATTAAAACTTTTAATTGTCAATTTTTAAATATATGCAAATATAAAAATTATAGGAAAAGTTTATTGAAAATTTGGAATGAAATCCCAATTGAGGAGAATAAAGATAAACTAATTGCAATACCAAATTGTTTTAAATTTCTTAGTCCTCATCCTTACTATGTTTTAGGTGCTCCTTATAAGGAAAAAAAGTCCATTTGGAAATTAAGAGGAGAAGTTGTAATGAGATTAATAAAAGTAAACGAATTTTTAAAATTAAAAAATAATAGTTTATCCCTTTTGATTTATGACAGTTGGCGACCTATCGAAGTTCAAAAATTCATGTTCAACAGAGCTCTTGGTTTGGAATGTAAAAGGCTAGATATTGATTCTTCTGGAAAAGATATGGAACTATATCCCCTGGCAAAAAAAAATGTTGAGAAATTTTGGGCATATCCATCGTCCGATGAGAGATGTCCTCCTCCTCATTCAACTGGAGGGGCTTTAGATATCACGTTGGTCGATAAGTATGGAAATATTTTAGATATGGGAAGTAATATTGATCAGATGGATGATAGATCAAAACCAGATTTTTATAAAAATAATGAAAATGAAGATGCAATTATCTGGAATGACAGAAGAAATTTACTAAAAGAAATTATGATTAAATTTGAATTTGTTCAGCATCCAAATGAGTGGTGGCATTTTAGTTATGGAGATCAACTATGGGCTTGGAAGAGTAAAAAAACCTAATGCTTTGTATGGAAAAATTTAATTTTTAATGTATCTCGCTTAGTAAATTTGAAATTAAGGATACATTTTGATTGTTAATAAAATCGCCAAAATCTTTTTCTACACTGCTTTTCTTCCATAATTCTAGTAAAGGTTGTATGGTTTTTTCTAAATCGTCAAGTTCCATTCTTTGCAAGTATGGTTTAGCTAATCTTTGAAGGTTTTTACTTCCCCCCAACCATAGTTGATATTTATTCTGCCCACTCCCAACGAGAGCTAATTCTGCCATATAAGGTCTTGTACATCCATTAGGACATCCGGTCATTCTAAATAATATTGTCTTTTCTATATTCATATCATTTAATAGGTTTTCTATTCTGGTGAGAACTTCAGGTAAAATTCTTTCAGCTTCGGTCATGGCTAGACCACAAAGAGGAAGGGCTGGACATGCTAAAGCGTGTCTTTGAATTTCATTGATATCATTAAGATTGTCATATCCAATTTTTTTTAAGGCCTTTTTAATTTGACTTTTGTTTTTATTGGGTATATTACAAAGCAAAATATCTTGATTAGGAGTAAGTCTTAAATCAAGATCATTTTCTTTAACAAGATCTCTAATTAATGATTTCTTATTTCCAGAAAGCCTTCCTGATAATAAAGGTAATCCAACAAAAAGATAATCTTCATTTTGTTTATGCCAACCTAGATAATCAATTAATTTATTCTCGGGTTCTTTTCTTAAAGGCTTAATTTCTTTTCTAAAGTATTTATCTACAAGTATTTTTTTAAACCATTTGATACCTTTCCTATGCAAAAGGTATTTCATTCTGGAATTTTTCCTTGATTTCCTATCGCCATAATCTCTCTGAATGGCAACGATACTTTGAATTAGTTCATAGGTGTCTTTCTTTTCAACATATCCAAGTGGATCTGCAACTCTTGCGAAGGTCTCTTCATTATTGTGAGTCCGACCCATACCTCCGCCGATATAAAAATTACATCCTTCGAAGTTCCCTCCTTTTGAGGTGAATGCAACTATTCCAATATCATTAGTTAAAAGATCAACAGAATTATCGCCTGGAACGGTAACAGCACATTTAAACTTTCTTGGTAGGTAGGTAGATCCATAAAGAGGTTCTTTTTTAGTCCCGCTAAAAACATTCTCTTTAAATTGTAATTTTCTATTCTCTTCAATTTCTTTATCTGGTTTTATCGTATATTCCAAATCTCCGTCAGCCCATAGCTCCAAAAAGGTTCCTTGTCCCGCTACAGGTGTTAAAAGATCAGCAACTTTTACCGCTAACGTTCTTGCGGTTATATATTCTGATGTTTCAAAAGGTGCAGCTGGTGCCATAACGTTTCTATTTATATCCCCACAAGCAGCTAAAGTTGAACCCATCGAATTTACAATAGATTTAATCACTTCCTTCAAGTTATCTTTTCTGATCCCATGCATTTGGAAGGCTTGTCTAGTTGTTACCCTGAGTGTTCCATTTCCAAGTTTGTCAGATAATTCATCTAAAGATAGGAATAACTTTCCAGGAATTTCTCCACCTGGACTTCTTAGCCTAAGCATCATCTGCCAATCTTTACTTTTGCCAGGTTTTCTATTTTCTCTATTATCTTGTTGATAACTCCCATGGAATTTCAATAGTTGAACAGCATCGTTGGTAAAATGATCGCTTCCATTTTTTAATTCGCTTGCAAGTGGCTCTTTGAGAAATTCACTGCCTTTCTTAAAATTTTCAAATTTAGATACTTCTAGACCATTTGCCAAACAAACTGTCTCTTGTTTCGCGATCTCTTTTTTCTTTTTTACTTTTTCGACCTTGATCAAGGGACCAAAATATATATCTATTTATACATTAGCGAAAAGCTTATTTAACTGGTAGTGAATTATAGTTGTAATAGCCATAAATTATTCTTGTCTAAATATTTACTTGAGATAGGAACAGAAGAGTTACCAGCAAAATTTTCTCATTCTGTAATAAACCAAATTAATTCTCTTATAAAATTTGAATTTGATAAAAAACTTATCAAATTTAATAATATTATTTGCACCTCCACACCAAGAAGAATCGTTCTATTCCTTGACGGGTTAGTTGATCAGGCGGATGATAAGACAGTTATAAGAAAAGGACCAAAAGCTACTTCTGCATTTCTAAATGGCTTACCAACAAATGCTGCCATAGGTTTTGCAAATAGTTTAGGAATTAATATAGATGACTTAGAAATAAGGCAAACAGAAAAAGGTGAGTTTGTATTCGGAACAAAAATTGAGAAAGGAGAATCTACAAAATCTTCTTTATCTTCAATAATCCCTAGAGTAATAAAAAATTTGCAAGGCCCTCGATTCATGAAATGGGGATGTGGAAGCTTTAAATTTTCAAGACCTATCAGATGGTTAGTCTCTCTTTACAATGATGAAATTCTTGATTTTGTTTTCGATGAATGTGATCCTAAGATTTCAATAAGCAACAAATCAAAAAGTCATAGATTAATTAATAAAGTTATTGAAATTCATTCTCCAGATAATTACTTTGAATTAATGGCTAAGAGTGGAGTTTTTGTTAAAAGAGAAGAAAGAAAAGAAAAAATTTTTAATCTCATAAATCAAGAATCTCAATTGGTTAATTTAGATCCCGATCTTTCAGATCATTTACTGAACGAACTAACTGATTTAGTTGAATTCCCTAATTTAATAACTAGTAACTTTGATAAGCAATTTCTTAATTTGCCTGTTGAAGTTCTCTCGACGGTAATGAAAAATCACCAAAGATATATTCCTCTTCTAAAAAAAGATAAAACATTTTCTAAATTAGATTTGAGTTCTGAAAAAGTTATAAGTACAAATTTCTTTGTCTTATCTAATGGTCTTAGAGAATCTAATAATATTATTTCTAAGGGGAATGAAAAAGTATTAAGGGCTAGATTCTCTGATGCGAAGTTTTTTGTAGAAAGTGACATAAAAGTTTCTTCTAAAGAAAGGAATGAAAAACTTAAAACTGTTTCTTACTTGAAAGGAATGAGTAATGTTTTTAAAAGAGTAAAAAGAATTGAGGCTATATCAGAAAAGATACTTAATTACTTAAATGATGAATCTTTAGACAGAAAAAAAGTAATAGAAGCTGCAAAGTATTGTAAAAACGATTTATGTAGTGAAATTGTTTATGAATTCCCAGAATTGCAGGGAATAATGGGTGGTAAATACTTACGAAATGAGGGTTTTAGTAAAGATATTTGTTTAGCTGTAGCTGAACATTATTTGCCCGGTTTTTATAAAGATGATTTGCCTTCTACAAAATATGGAGCTATTGTCTCTATTGCTGACAAAATTGAAACTTTAATAAGCATATTTATTTCTGGAAAAAGACCAAGCGGTTCATCTGATCCTTATGCACTTAGAAGGAATTTAAATGGAGTTATTGTAATTATTTGGCATTTTGACCTAGATTTAGATATTGAAAATATTTTTGAAGAACTTCTTGAATATTGGAATATTTCACTCCCAAATTTGAAATTTGTTAAAGAAAAAGTTTTAAATGATTTAATTGAATTTACTAATCAAAGAATTATTAGCCATCTTGATGAATTATCAATCAGTAAAAATCTAATTAAAGCGATTTGTTTTATTGATCCCTCCACTGAAAAAAGCATAATGAATATTTTGGATTTAAAAAAAAGAATTAATACTATTAATCAACTTAAAGGAAAAGCAGATTTTTCTGAAATTCAAAAAGTTATCTCCAGAGTTAGTAAACTTGCTCAGCATGGAAATCTTAAAACAACTATTTTTTCATACAAAGATTATGTAAATCCAGATCTATTTGAAAAAGAATGTGAAACCAAGGTATTTGAATTAATCAAAGAATTAGATGAAATTATTAAATTACCGAATTGGGATTATTTTCAACTATTTAAACTATTTGAGGCTAATTCTAATAATCTTAATGAACTTTTTGATAATGAAAGAGGTGTTCTGATCATGGTAGAAGATCCTGAAATAAGAAATAATCGTCTCAATTTATTAGGTTTGGTAAGGAACTACTCTTTAAAAATTGCTGACTTTACACTTTTTAACTCTTAACTTTAATTCCACCTTTAATTGAATAGTTTTTTAACATTTTTTCTACTTCTTTTTCTTCTCTTACAGCACTATTAACTGGTTTGTATTTTAGTGGCGCGAGTGCTTTTCCTCTTAAAATTGATCCAAGAGTAAGCATAGTAAGTTTAATTTGCTGGAGGGGTTTCATTGCAACAACTCGTTTGTAAAGGTAACTATCAAAAGTGAGTCTTTGAACATCCATATCATCACACATTTCTACAAAAGCTTCTCTAGCAGAATCATTTCTATAAAAAATATTTTGAAGAATTTCTAATACTTTGTAGGTTGTTCCATATTTTTTGTCCCATTTCTTTAAATAATTTTTTAAATCTTTTTCTGATGGAATTTCTTGCCCATTTTTTGAAGCTTCAACGATTTCTTCAGCACACATTCTCCCACTTTTCGCGGCAAAATAAATACCTTCTCCAGAGCTTTTCGTTACATAACCTGCTGCATCTCCTACCAGAGCCATTCTTCCTACAACTCTCCGAGGTCTTGGATGCTCCGGGATAGGATGTGCTTCGACTTTGATAACTTCTCCATTAACGAGTCGTTTTTTTGCTCTATTCCTTACACCTTCTTGAAGACCTTTTATTAGTGATTGGTTTTTTTGCATTGTGCCTGTTCCTACTGCGACATGATCATATTTAGGAAATACCCAACCATAAAAGTCTGGAGAAACATCAGTACCTACATACATTTCAGCAAGGTCTTCGTAGTAACCCATTTCCTCTTTAGGCAATTTAATTCTTTCTTGGAAAGCAATAGCTACTTTGTAATCGCCAGCATCCATAGCTTTAGCAACTCTGCTGTTTGCGCCGTCAGCACCAATCAAGAGGTCTACAGTTAGCTCTTTTAGTTCTCCTTTCTTGTCTCCAGAAGAAAAATCAGAATAAGAAAGTTTGTAAGGACCTTGATTATCTTTACCAGTTTCAATTGAAGTAACTAATCCATTAATTAATGTTGCCCCAAGTTCAGATGCTCTGTTTCTCATAAATGCATCCATAACTTCCCTTCTGCACATTCCTATGTATTCATTTTCACTTTTGCCATAAACATTATCCAAGCTAATATCAACTTCTCTGTTAGAAGGAGATATCATTTTCATATGTCTTACTTTTCTATCTATAATAGATTCTGGCAAGTCAAACTCTTCAACCATGCAAAGTGGGATAGCTCCCCCACAAGGTTTTGCATTATCTAATTTCCTCTCAAAAAGCCAAGTTTTTATCCCAGATTTAGCAAGTATTTCAGCAGCACATGAACCACTTGGACCTCCACCGATAACAGCAACTCTCAACATTTAATAATAATATATACCTATTTAAAACTACATCTATTTTGCTTAGAAAAGTGCATTTCTTAAAATAATAGTTAATATCGAAATATCTTTTATATTTTAGAAATATTTTTGAAAAAAAAGAATTATATAAATCAAACCAAAGATATACCAGTCGCAGAGAGAAGATACTTAAATCAGAACTATTTAAAATTCAAGAAAAATTTTTTATTTTTAGTACCTTTTTTAATATTAATTTTATCTTTTACTGGATTGAGCTTGTTTAGGAATTCAAAAATTAGTTCTTTTGTGAATACATATATTTATACTCCTAATAATATTGATCAAAGTATCTTGGGCCATTTACCCTACAAGGAAATTTCAAAAGAAAAATTGGTTTTGATTGAACCTAATATTGAAGTTCATATCGACATGAGTAAACCCCTTCTCAAAATGAGGGATGATGCTAAGAAAGATGGAATATATTTGGTATTCCTTAGTGGTTATAGGTCAATAAATTTGCAAAAAGATATTTTTTATTCTTTAAAATCCATTAGAAATCAAATAGCTTCAGAAAGGGCTAGGGTTTCAGCACCTCCTGGATATTCTGAGCATAGTACTGGATTTGCCATTGATATTGGAGATGCTTATAAAAGAGAGACAGACTTTGAAGTTCAGTTTGAGAACACCGATGCTTTTAGATGGCTTAAAAAGAATGCAGCTAAGTATCACTTCAAATTATCTTTCAATCAAAATAACAAAGATGTTGATTATGAGCCTTGGCATTGGAGATTTGAAGGATCCATTGAGGCTCTCAAAGTTTTTGAAACATCAAATAGGAATTTAAAAAACACTATAAAAGTAAAAAACTGGTGACAATTTTATATATGATTTTCAAAGTCTTATAATTAAACCTTCAGAATAAGCATTCTTTGGGTTAGCCTTAATATAGTCAATTAATGGTTTGTAAGATTTTAGATGTCAACTTCAATTAAAGAAATAAGAAACGTAGCAATTATAGCTCATGTAGATCATGGAAAAACAACCCTTGTAGATGCATTATTATCTCAATCCGGAATATTTCGAGATAATGAAGTAGTGCCTACTTGCGTGATGGATTCAAATGATTTGGAGAGAGAAAGAGGCATAACAATCCTTTCAAAAAATACAGCTGTTAATTATAAAAATACTAGAATCAATATCATTGATACACCCGGACATGCTGACTTTGGAGGAGAAGTTGAGAGGGTTTTGGGCATGGTTGATGGCTGTTTATTAATCGTTGATGCTAATGAGGGGCCTATGCCTCAAACAAGGTTTGTATTGAAAAAAGCTTTAGAAAAAGGTCTTAGGCCTATAGTTTTTGTAAATAAGATAGATAGACCTAGAGTCGTCCCAGAAATTGCTGTTGATAAAGTTCTTGATTTATTTCTTGAATTAGGCGCAGATGATGATCAATGCGATTTTCCTTATTTATTTGGGAGTGGATTATCTGGCTTTGCAAAAGAAGAAATGGAATCAAATAATGATAATATGATGCCTCTTTTTGAAGCTATTCTTAGGCATGTACCACCACCTGTTGGAGATTTAAATAAGCCTCTGCAGCTTCAAATTACAACTTTGGATTATTCTGATTTCTTAGGAAGAATTGTGATTGGAAAGATTCATAATGGAACTATAAAAAATGGCCAACAAGCAAGCCTAATAAAAGAAAGTGGGAAAACTATTAAGGGTAAAGTAAGTAAACTTTTAGGATTTGAAGGATTACAAAGAATTGATATTAATGAGGCCTTTGCCGGAGATATTGTTGCAGTTTCGGGTTTTGATGATGTAAATATTGGAGAAACTATTGCTTGTCCTGATTCTCCTCATCCACTTCCTTTAATTAAAGTTGATGAACCGACATTAAATATGACCTTTGTTGTAAATGATTCTCCATTTGCGGGTAAAGAAGGGAAATTCGTTACTAGTAGACAATTAAAAAATAGATTGGAGAGGGAATTATTAACTAATGTAGCCCTAAGAGTTGAAGAAACCGATTCTCCAGATAGATTTTCTGTGTCTGGGAGAGGTGAACTTCATTTGGGGATTCTGATAGAAACAATGAGAAGAGAAGGTTTTGAATTCCAAATCTCGCAACCTCAAGTTATTTTTAGAGAAATTGATGATGTTCAATGCGAACCCATAGAAACATTAGTTTTAGATGTTCCAGAAGTAGCAGTTGGCTCTTGTATTGAAAAATTGGGATCAAGAAAAGCTGAGATGAAAAACATGCAGACAAGTTCAGATGGAAGAACCCAGTTAGAATTTCTTGTGCCATCAAGAGGTCTTATAGGCTTTCGTGGTGAATTTGTTCGAATAACTAGAGGCGAAGGAATTATGAGTCACTCTTTTTATGAATATAAACCTAAAGCTGGAGATTTTGAAACGAGAAGAAATGGTGTACTTATTTCATTTGAAGAGGGCACTGCTACATTCTATGCTTTAAAAAATGCGGAAGATAGAGGTGTTTACTTTATTAAACCAGGAGTGAAAGTTTATAAAGGAATGATTATTGGCGAGAATAATAGATCACAAGATTTAGAATTAAATATCTGTAAAACAAAGCAATTGACTAATATGAGATCTGCTGGAGCTGAAGAATTAGATACTTTACAATCTCCTGTAGATATTACACTTGAGCGAGCACTTGAATATATAGGTCCCGATGAAATGTTAGAGGTGACGCCTGATTCAATAAGAATGAGGAAATTAAATAAGAAGAAGGCTATCAAAAAATAAAATATTATGGGAGAAAATATTAAAAGTTTTCAGGATACTTTTTTTGATGCTTTAAATCTCTTTAATAATCAAAAATGGTATGAAGCTCATGATGCTTTTGAAGATATATGGAATACTCTTGATGGAGATGAGAGACAAATTATACAAGGAATACTTCAAGTATCCGTTTCTCAATTTCATTTAAGTAAAGGGAATCTAAATGGAGCGACTATATTATTAGGAGAGGGCTTAGGTAGGATAAAAAATAGAACTAATATTGATTTAGGAATTGATCTCGATTCTTTTTGCAAATGTCTTGAGGAATTATTACGAAAACTTCAATATCAAGAGGAATTAACTAAAAATGATAAACCTTACCTATTTATAAAAGAGAAAAATGAATTTTGAAATAAAAAATGTATTTCTGACTATTGAAGGAAAATCTATAGTTAATGATGTGTCAATAAAGGTATGCCCAGGTGAAATTGTTGGTTTAATGGGACCTAATGGAGCTGGTAAAACAACTACTTTTAATCTTGCAGTTGGAAATTTAAAACCTGATAAAGGAGATATACTAATAAATGGCAAGTCTATAAAAAATTTGCCTTTGCCTAGAAGAGCAAGACTTGGTTTGGGATATTTAACTCAAGAAGCAAGTGTATTTAGAGATCTTACAGTTAAAGAAAATATTGACTTAGCCTTACATAATTCATTTTTGACAAGCGCAATAGTAAGAAATAAGAGAGAAAAAATAATTAATGAATTTAATCTTAATAAAGTTGTTGATAATTATGGGTATCAACTATCTGGAGGGGAGAGGAGAAGGTGTGAAATCGCAAGAGCTCTATCAGTCGGAATAAAAGGACCTAAATATTTACTATTGGATGAACCTTTTGCTGGGATCGACCCATTAGCTGTGAATGATTTAAAGAAACTTATTTTTAAACTTAGTAAGAGTGGCATGGGAATTCTCATAACAGACCATAATGTAAGAGAGACTCTATTAATTACAAGCAAATCATATGTTTTAAGTGAAGGAAAGATTCTTGCACATGGATCATCTGATGAACTCGCAAATAATCAAATAGTGAAAAAGTTTTATTTGGGGGATGATTTTCAGCTTTGAGTAATGTAATTAAGAAATAAATTTAAATTAAAATATTTCATATAATCATGAATTTTTTATTATTTTATAAATAAGTCAAATAATACAGTCTTATATTTTACTGATGATACTTGATGGTTTTATAAAAAATTTAATCTACGATCCGGTATCTTCTCTAGGCCTTTTAATTTTTTATTTTTTATTAATTAATTTGCCTATCTCTCTAGTAGCCTTATTTAATAAAAAATCTTCTTTATATGTGAGATTAATTACTATCTTAATTAATCTCTTCATAGCTTTACAGCTTATCTCAAGATGGATTGTCTCTGGACATTTCCCAATAAGTAATTTATATGAATCTCTTTATTTCTTAGTTTGGGGTATATCTTTAGGTCAATTATTAGTTGAGAATGAATACCCGACTCCTATAATTCCAGCAATAGCAATACCTGTTGAACTTTTAACTGTTGCTTTTGCTTGCTTTGTTTTACCTGAAGATTTAAAGTTATCGTCTAATCTTGTTCCAGCATTAAGATCAAGTTGGTTAATTATGCATGTAAGCGTAGTAATGCTTAGTTATGCCGCTCTTATCATTGGCTCTTTACTTTCAGCTTCCGTACTATTTATAAATAATAGTCAACCTCTTCAACTTAGAAGTAGTTCTACAGGTGTAGGAGGTTTCAAAATATCTAATTCTTACTCGATAAATAATGTCATTGAGCCTATAAATTTTTCCCACTCTGAGGAATTAGATACTCTTAGTTATCGATCTATATTAGTAGGCTTTGTTCTTCTCACTCTTGGATTAATTACTGGAGCTATTTGGGCTAATGAAGCGTGGGGTACCTGGTGGAGTTGGGATCCTAAGGAGACATGGGCTTTCATATCTTGGTTATTTTATGCTGCCTATTTACATATGAGAATAAGTAGAGGTTGGCAAGGTAGAAGACCTGCATTACTAGCTACTTCTGGTTTTTTTATTGTACTTATATGTTATATCGGAGTAAATTTCTTAGGTGTAGGTTTACACAGTTATGGTTGGATATTTGGAATAGTTAATTTACTTTAAGTTCGAGTTATTAAGGCTCTAAAATTATCTTTCCATTTTGAGCATCTTGCGCAACTGACCTTAATTCATCACAACCCTCTTTTAAAGTTGGATAAGCAAACATTCCACTTCCCGCAATAAAACAATTAGCACCGGCTTCTGCACATTGCGAAATGGTCCAATTTGCTTTTATTCCCCCATCAACTTCAATATCTACATTCAAATTCTTTTCAAGTATGAAATGTCTTATCTTTCTTATTTTATTTAACATTGTTGGTATATAAGCTTGGCCTCCAAATCCCGGATTAACTGTCATTACTAAGACATGATCAACCATGTCCATAATGTTTTCAATCATTTCAAATGGTGTATGCGGATTTAATGCAACCGACGGGGACCCACCAAGATCTCTTATCTTTCCTAGAACTCTGTGAAGGTGAACGTTAGCTTCGGCATGAGCTATGACAACTCCTGGCTCTCCATTCGGCCCTTTGGTAGCTTTCACATATGCCTCGAGCATTGTTTCACAATTATATTGACTCACCATTAATTGAGTCTCAAAAGGCACCTCGCAATATTTTCTACATGCAGCTATCATTTCAGGTCCAAATGTAAGATTTGGAACAAAATTTCCATCCATGACATCAAATTGAATACGGTCAACTCCTGCTTCTTCAAGATCTTTAACACATGCACCCATATTTGCCCAGTCTGCGGGTAGTACGGAAGGAATTATTTGAATTGGTCGATTAACACCTACTGAATTTTTAGAATTAGTTTCGAGCATACAATTTTTAAATATTTAATAAAGATACTATATTTGGTTGTTTATTCCTAATTTCAAGTCGCGGCCTGATAAAGTAACATCTGCAAAGAGTTAAAAAAAGCTAATTAGCAAAATAATTCTTATAAAAAAGTCATTTTTTATGAGAATATGTTTTAAACCTCTTAGAAAATCTTTTAAAATTTAATTGTGAATCAAACTTTAATTCAGGAAATTCTCGAAGTAGTCGAGCAAGCTGCAATCGCATCAGCGAAACTTACAGGTCTCGGCCAGAAAGACGAAGCTGACGCCGCTGCTGTTGAAGCAATGAGGTTGCGAATGGGTAAAATTGAGATGAAAGGTAAAATTGTGATAGGTGAAGGAGAACGTGACGAAGCACCAATGTTATATATCGGGGAAGAAGTAGGTAGTGGAAACGGGCCAGGAGTTGACTTCGCTGTAGACCCATGTGAAGGCACAAATCTTTGTGCTAACAATCAACGAGGATCCATGGCAGTATTAGCTGCCTCAGATACTGGGGGTCTTTTCAATGCGCCTGATTTTTATATGAATAAATTAGCAGCACCTCCAGCGGCAAAAGGAAAAGTTGATATTAGGAAATCAGCTACTGAGAATTTAAAGATTTTAAGTAATTGCTTAGATCTAGCGATTGATGAACTTACTGTAGTGGTTATGGATAGAGCAAGACATAAAGGTTTGATCAAGGAGATTCGAGAATGTGGAGCAAAAATCCAACCAATTTCTGATGGAGATGTTCAAGCTGCTATTGCATGCGGATTTGCAGGTACAGGGACCCATTGCTTAATGGGTATTGGAGCAGCTCCAGAAGGTGTAATATCAGCTGCTGCTATGAGAGCTCTTGGTGGACATTTTCAAGGACAGTTAGTTTATGACCCTGCAATTGCGCAAACTACAGAGTGGGCTGACTACACTAAAGAAGGAAATATAAAACGTTTAAATGAAATGGGAATTACTGATATTGACAAAATCTATGAAGCCAACGAACTTGCCTCAGGAGAAAATGTGATATTTGCGGGTAGTGGAATTACTGATGGATTATTATTTGACGGAGTCAAATTTGAAAAAGATTGTACTAGAACCAGTAGCCTTGTAATTAGTACACTAGATAGTACTTGTCGATTTACAAATACAATACACATGAAAGATGGTGCTAAAAGCATCAGCCTTTAATATCTCAATTTGATTTTATGCATATTGTTGTCGTCGGACTAAGTCATCGCACGGCACCTGTCGAAGTCCGTGAGAAGTTAAGTATTCCTGATCAATCGATTTCAGAATCATTAAAAACTCTAAGGGCCTATTCTGATATTTTAGAAGTTTCTATTTTAAGTACCTGTAATAGGTTAGAAATATACGCTCTAGTTAAAGATATAAATATTGGTATTTCTTCTATTAAAGAATTTTTAGCAGATTACTCTTGCGTAAATTTTGAAGAGCTTAATCCTCATCTTTTTGATTTTAGACAAGAGGAAGCTGTTTTACATTTAATGAAGGTCTCAGCTGGATTAGATAGCCTCGTTTTGGGCGAAGGGCAAATACTCTCGCAAGTTAAAAAAATGATGAGATTAGGTCAGGAGAATCAATCTACTGGACCAATTCTTAATAGGTTGTTGAGTCAATCAGTTAGTGCCGGGAAGAAAGTTAGATCTGAAACAAATTTAGGAACTGGTGCTGTATCAATTAGTTCAGCCGCAGTAGAACTAGCTCAATTAAAAATTGGACAGGATCATGGTGTTGATGGCCTTGTAAGTTTGAAATCAGAAAAAGTTCTAGTTGTAGGCGCTGGAAGGATGAGTAGACTTTTAATAACTCATTTGAAATCCAAAGGATGCCATAAGCTTACTCTTTTAAATAGAAATATTGATAGAGCCATTAGTCTTGCAGGAGATTTCCCAGATCTTGAAATAAATTGCAAGAGTTTAAATGAATTGGATGAAAATATATCTTTATCATCTCTTGTCTTTACAAGTACTGCTTCGGAAAAACCTTTTATTGATTTAGCAAGAGTTGAAAATATTAGTTTAAATAATAAACTTAAATTTATTGATATAGGTGTTCCAAGAAATATTTCAAATGATGTTAAACATCATGCTTTCATAGATTCTTTTGATGTAGATGACTTGGAGGAGGTTGTTTCTAGAAATCAGGAATTTAGACAAAAAATAGCAAAAGAGGCTGAATCTTTAGTTAAAGATGAAAAAATCATTTTTCTGGAGTGGTGGGCAAGTTTGGAAGCAGTTCCAGTTATCAATAAATTAAGATCTGATTTGGAGTTAATAAGAAAAGAAGAGTTACAAAAGGCGTTAAGTAGAATGGGTCCTGATTTCTCTGCTCGAGAAAGGAAAGTTGTAGAAGCTTTAACTAAAGGAATTATTAATAAGATCCTTCACACACCAGTAACTAAATTGAGAAGTCCTCAGTCAAGAGATGAAAGACAAGCATCGTTAAAAATCGTTGAAAAATTGTTTTCTTTGGTAGAAGATGATCAAAATTATTAAAAAAAACTAACTTTATATTAAGTTTTTCATTAGATTTTTCTAAATACCTTTGTAAAGTGGCCATTTCCATTTTTAAATTTGCACATAATCAGTTAATTTTAATAACTGAGTATACCTCCATTAAATGAAGCGTGTGTTGGCAATCATCCTCGGAGGAGGAAAAGGTTCTAGGCTTTATCCCTTAACAAAAATGAGGGCTAAACCTGCGGTTCCTTTAGCAGGTAAATATCGTTTAATTGATATCCCAATTAGTAATTGTATTAATTCTGGGATTAATAAAATGTACGTCTTAACTCAGTTTAATAGTGCTTCTCTTAACAGACATATTGGGAGAACATATAATTTAAGTGCTCCTTTTGGGCAAGGATTCGTTGAGGTTCTCGCCGCTCAGCAGACTCCGGATAGTCCAAAGTGGTTTGAAGGTACTGCTGATGCAGTAAGAAAGTATCAATGGTTATTCCAAGAGTGGGATGTGGACGAATATCTAATTTTGTCTGGTGATCAACTTTATAGAATGGACTATAGTTTATTTGTTCAACACCATAGAGATAATAAAGCTGATTTAACAGTAGCTGCTTTACCTGTTGATGAGTCTCAGGCTGAAGGTTTTGGGCTTATGAGAACAGATGATTTGGGTAATATTAAAGAATTTAGTGAAAAGCCAACTGGTGAGAAATTAAAATCAATGGCGGTTGATACCTCTAAATTTGGATTAACCAAGGAATCGGCATCAGAGAAACCGTATCTTGCCTCGATGGGCATTTATGTTTTCAGTAGAAAGACACTTTTCGATCTCTTAAATAAATTCCCTAGTTATACAGATTTTGGTAAAGATATAATCCCTGAGGCATTAAGTAGAGGGGACACATTAAAGAGTTATGTTTTTGATGATTACTGGGAAGATATAGGAACTATTGGAGCATTTTTTGAATCAAATCTAGCATTAACACAACAACCAAAACCTCCTTTTAGTTTTTATGATGAAAAATTTCCTATATATACTAGGCCTAGATATCTTCCTCCATCAAAACTTGTAGATGCTCAAATTACTGATTCAATAGTTTGTGAAGGAACTATTTTGAAATCTTGTAGCATCTTGCATTGTGTTTTAGGGGTGAGAAGTAGAATTGAAAGTGATTCTGTTATTGAAGATACTCTTGTAATGGGATCTGATTTTTTTGAATCGCTAGAAGAGAGGATCGAATTAAGAAAAGGTGGTGGTACCCCTCTTGGAGTAGGGGAAGGTTCAACTATAAAAAGGGCAATTCTTGATAAGAATGCAAGAATTGGAGATAATGTTGTGATAGTAAATAAGGATAGAGTAGAAGAAGCAGATAAACCAGATTTAGGATTTTATATAAGAAATGGAATTGTTGTTGTAGTTAAAAATGCAACTATTGCAAACGGAACAATAATTTAATTTAGTTTTTCGATCATTTTTCGCTGACATAAGTAATTTTTTTTATGCAATTTCTCTAACTTGCATGCAATATATATTTATTGCGTTTTTTATTTTTTATGCCCAAGGCACATTTTGGTTTAATCGGTCTTGGAGTTATGGGGGAGAATTTAGTTCTTAATGCAGAAAGAAATGGATTTTCTAGTGTGGTTTTTAATAGAACCTATTCAAAAACTCAAGAATTCTTAGAAGGTAGAGGTTTAGGAAAGAATGTGGAAGGTGCTAAAACACTTCAAGAATTTGTGAATAAGCTTGAGAGACCAAGAAGAATTTTAATGATGGTTAAAGCCGGGGCAGCTACAGATGCTGTTATTGATAATATTTCTGAATATCTTGAAGAAGGTGATTTATTAATTGATGGAGGTAATTCTCAGTTTAAAGATACTGAAAGAAGAGTTGAGACTCTTGAAAGTAAAAGCTTTGGATATATAGGAATGGGTGTCTCTGGAGGGGCTAAAGGAGCCTTGGAGGGGCCTAGTATGATGCCTGGCGGAACTAAAGCCTCTTATGACGCTATAGAAAGTTTATTGACTAAAATGGCTGCGAAAGTAGAAGACGGTCCTTGTGTAGCTTATGTTGGACCCGGTGGTTCAGGCCATTTCGTTAAAACCGTTCACAATGGTATTGAATATGGCATTGAACAAATTCTTGCAGAAGCTTATGACCTCATGAAAAGAGTTAAAAATATGAATGGATCACAAATGGCTGAGGTTTTTGGTCTATGGAATAATACTGATGAATTGGCATCTTATCTTGTAGAAATAACGCAGATATGTTTAAACACCAAAGATGAACTAACAGGCGAAGATGTTGTGGAAAAAATATTGGATAAAGCTGGCCAAAAAGGTACCGGATTGTGGACTGTTGTTAGTGCTTTAGAACTTGGTATATCAGTTCCCACTATTTATGCTTCATTAAATGCAAGGGTTATGAGTTCCCTTAAGGTTCAACGTAGTGAAATCGAGAAAACAATTCCGATGGAAGCTATTGAAGATTTTGATTTAGGAGAAATTTCTAATGGTATGAAACCTTTGTTTGATGCTGTCGTACTTGCTACTATTGCTAGTTACGCTCAAGGGATGGATATATTAAGTGAAGCTTCATCAGTTTATAATTATGAGCTAAATATGCCATCTATTGCTCAAATATGGAAAGGTGGTTGCATTATTAGATCAAAATTATTAAAGAAGATTCAAGATGCATATCAAAAAGATCCAAATTTGAAGAATCTAATTTTTGATGATTGGTTCAACAACGAAATTTCTACAAGAATTGATAATTTAGCACGTGTCGTTTCTTCTTCAACTAAGGCTGGTATTCCAGTGCCTTGTCTATCAAGTACTTTAGATTATTTAAATAGTTACAGAACAAACAGACTCCCTCAGAATTTAGTTCAAGCCATGAGAGATTGTTTTGGCTCGCATACTTACGAAAGAGTTGATAAAGAAGGAAGTTTTCATACTGAATGGATGAAATGATTGAACAATCTTATGGTGGATACAAACTTTACATATATAAAGATAAACTTGAACTCTCATCTAATGTCTCTAATTTTATAGAAAATCAAATTGTTCAAACATTAAAAATTAAAGACAAATTTCAATTTTGTGTAAGTGGTGGTTCAACTCCTAAAGTTGTATACCAATTACTATCAGAAAGAGATATTGAATGGGAGAAAGTTGATATTTTTTTAGGCGATGAAAGGTGTGTTGATCCAAAATCTGAATTAAGTAACTCTATGATGTTAAAGAATTCCTTACTAACTAAATATGGTTCTAAAGCCTTCTTTTATGAAATTTTTAGTGATAAAAAAGTTGACGATAATATCTCTAAAAATTTATTAATTTCTAAATTAAATGAAAAATGTAATGGTAAACCTCCATCTTTCGATTTAACTTTATTAGGCCTTGGAGATGATGGACATACCGCTTCATTATTTCCATATCAGAAAGATAATAATGCTGATGATTTAGTAATTTTTAATGAAGGTAAGGGGCTTAAAAGAATTTCTCTAACACCTAAAGTACTCTCTGCTTCTTCAAATATAATATTTTTAGTTAGTGGAGCTTCTAAACAATTAGCACTCCAGAGGTTATTGGATAAAGATGAATCTGAAGAAAGGACTCCTTCTAAACTAATTAAATCAAGTAACCAGATATCAATATTTTGCGATGAAGAATCTTCAAAAGAATTATCAATTTAGTTAAAGTCTATATTAGTTCTAAACTAATTAATGAGTAATAAAAAAGTTTTATTCCAGAAAAAAGAGTTTGAAGGATGGAAAACCTTAAACGATACTGTTATGGGTGGTTCAAGTTCAGCTTATTGCGATAATACAAATTCTGGGTTGCTATTAAAGGGGAATATCATAGAGAAAGCTGGAGGCTTTGTTAGTTGTAGATCATCTATATATAAACCTTCATTAGATATTAACGAGTATCAATCTTTTGAATTAAAAATAGATGGACAAGGAAGAACCTTTAAATTTGCAGTCGCATGTGAAGATGACATCTTTGGCCTGACAGAATTTATTCCTGGTGGTCTGAGATGGATAAAATCATTTCCTACTAAAAAATTTGGAACAACTAAGATAGAAATTCCTTTTAATTCTCTTAATCAATAAGTAAGAGCTAATAAGGTCCGTTTCCCTTTCAAATTCAAACCATCAAAAATTAAGAGATTACAACTGCTGCATTCTAAATTTGGAGATGATGGTCTACTTAATGATGGATTCAAATCTGGTCCAATAAAAATTTTAATAAAATCAATCAGTGTTCTTTGAAGATTTTGATGAAAAATTTAATACTTTAATTGCTAAGTCTGCAGATTTAACAAATAAACCTTTTCTGCACTCAGTCGTAAATATTAATGGGGAATATGAAAGAGATAATGAGAATATTGATTTAACTGTAAATATTTTATGTAGAGATAATGAAGGGAAAAGATTGGATATTTATGATCTTGAGTTAGAACTTTTTAAATCAAATAGTGAATTAGTTTTAGTTATATCAAAGCTGAACTTTCCTGATGAACCTATTTTATGGAGTGGTGTAAAAACAATATGGATGAATAGTAGTGATGGCAAAAAATGCTTTCCACCAAAATATAGTTCAAGATTGGAGAACCTTGCTACGAGGATAAAAAATTTTATTACTTAGAAAAGTTTATTAGGAGATTATTCTTCCAAATCTGTTACGGCTCCTAGGCTTGAGGTGCTAACAATTCTTGAATATTTAGAAAGAACTCCTTTTTTATATTTTTTACTGGGCTTTTCCCAGTTAATTCTTCTCATTTCTAATTCCTCATCAGATAGTTCAACTTCGATTAATTGGTTTGTCGCATCAACAGTTATTAAATCGCCTTCTTTTATTAACGCTATATTTCCTCCAACTGCTGCCTCTGGTGCAATATGGCCAACAACAAGGCCATAGGTGCCTCCACTAAATCTACCATCAGTTATTAGAGCTACTTTTTCTCCAAGTCCTTGCCCAACAATTGCGGATGTTGGTGCCAACATTTCTCTCATCCCTGGTCCCCCCACAGGACCTTCATTTCTTATAACAACAACATTACCAGCTTTGATATCATTATTCAAAATTGATTTGAGACAATCCTCCTCACTCTCAAAAATGCGAGCAGGTCCTTTTAATACAGGATTCTTTATTCCACTAATTTTGGCTACACAACCTTCCGAGGCTAAGTTACCTTTTAGAATTGCTAAGTGACCTTTTTTATAAAGCGGATTATCAATATCTCGAATGACATCCTGATTCTCTGGAGGTTTATCTGGAATATCTATTAAGGATTCAACTATTGTTTTACCCTCTATGTTTCTACAATTACCATTTATCAAACCTGCGTTTAGGAGTATTTTCATAACTTGTGGGATTCCACCTGCTTTATGAAGATCGACTGTTACGTATTTACCGCTGGGTTTTAAGTCGCAAATTACAGGTACTTTTTGTCTAATTCTTTCGAAATCATCAATATTGATATCTATACCTGCTGTATTTGCTATGGCTAATATATGGAGAACGGCATTAGTTGAACCTCCAATTGCCATAATGACAGATATTGCATTCTCAAATGATTCTTTAGTCATGAGAGTTAAAGGTCGAATGTCTTTTCTAATAGCATCAACTAATATTTCAGCACTTTTTTCTGCGCTAACTTCCTTCTCATAGTCTTCAGCTGCCATTGTTGAACTATAGGGAAGACTTAAACCCAAGACTTCTATAACGGCAGACATGGTGTTAGCTGTAAACATTCCTCCACAACTTCCAGCTCCTGGGATACAATTTTTTTCAACTTCAATTAATCTCTTCTCATTTATTTTCCCAGAAGTTAATTGTCCAACAGCTTCAAATGCACTGACAACTGTAAGATCTTCACCGTTTAATTTACCAGGTTTTATTGTTCCTCCATAAATAAATATGGATGGGATATTCATTCTTGCAATTGCAATCATTGCTCCTGGCATATTTTTATCACAACCTCCAATAGCTAAAACCCCATCCATACTTTGCGCATTGCATGCTGTTTCGATTGAATCAGCTATAACCTCTCTTGAAACTAGAGAATATTTCATTCCCTCTGTTCCCATAGAGATTCCATCACTTACGGTAATGGTCCCGAACATCTGAGGCATTCCTCCTGCTTCTCTTATTGACTCTTCAGCTTTTAGAGCTAACTTGTTTAATCCCATATTGCATGGTGTGATAGTACTAAATCCGTTAGCAACTCCAATAATAGGTTTAGTAAAATCTTCATCACTAAAACCAACAGCTCTTAACATTGATCTGTTGGGAGATCTTTGGACACCTTGAGTTATTGCAGATGATCTTAATTTATTCATATGATTTGAGAACCTTTTTTATTTTATTGTCCTAACTCCTCAAGTTGCCTCCTTACATCAGCAATTGCAGAATTAAGCTCTTCAACTTTCTGCTCTAATTTGTCCCCTTCAACGTCTTTAATGTTTTCGTTAGTGTCAATAGCCTCTGAACCATCTTGAATTCTAGATGAATACATCATTGCTTTTTGTTTCTTTTCTTCTTTTCTTTTATCTGCTTCTGAGATTAACCACCATGCCAAACCTGCAGCTCCGATAAAAGCCCCACTTATTAAAGATAAAAAATTATTTGAAGACGAATCTCTATATTCAGACATTGGTAATTAATTTCTATTTCTATTATATCTTAGTTCTTATCTGAAAATATAGTGCTCAAACGCAATAAAGGGTTTCCAATCCCGGGTTTCAACAAATTTGAATTTTCTTCTTCTTCATCAATACAAGATGTATATATAACTTGTTGAGGAAATATCTTTGCAATTTCATTTAGACCTTTATTGCTGCAAATGGATGATATTAACAAAATCCTATTAGATTCAACACCTAATCTTTTTAGGTTAATAAGAGTTTCAATTGGATTTGATTTCATCTTTATTTGATCTGAATAAACGATAACTCCTACATTTTCTTCGATGTTTGTTGGTAATTCTCCTAACAGAAGAGTTGAATTTGGGATCACTTCTTTTGCTCCGTACCATAGGGATAACCCTTCAGGAATTTTCGCTATTACTTTTATTGGATAATCATTATTTATAAACACACCTTCTGCCTCCCCATTATCTGTTTTTATCGACTCTTTTTTATATGGAAGCCAATCTCTTAAAGCTTCATAAGTTAGCCATTTTCCTAATTGTTCATAGCTAGTAGAATATAAAACATTAGGAGTATTTTTCTCTCTTAAAATTGAAAGCCAATGTTTTATTAATGGATGAGGAGGAACAATAACCTTTAGTGACATTGCCATATATTTTCCTTTAAGATAGTAATACAAACTTTAAAACCCTAGATCTAAAATACATTTTTATTATGATTAAATCAATTAATTTTCCTTCTCTCAAGAATGCTTTTATAACTATATTTTTTATCGGAATCCTATTTTTTAATTTTGTAAACTCTGCTTGGGCTAAGCGACCTCCAGAAATAAGAAACCAGCAAGAACTTGATTTAGAGGAAGATATGCATGGTCAAGATCTTAGTGGTAATGAATTTGTAAAGTTCAATTTAAATGGATTTGATTTTAGTCAAAGTAACTTGGAGGGCGCAGTTTTTAATAATAGTAAATTGCAAAACGCAACTATGACTGGAGCTAACCTTAGTGATGCTTTAGCATATGCAACAGATTTTACAGACGCAGATCTTTCAGATGTGAATTTCACAAATGCTTTATTAATGGAAAGTAATTTTGAAGGGGCTAAAATTGATGGTGCAGATTTTACGAATGCAGTTCTTAGCCGTATACAACAAAAAGAATTATGTGAAATAGCAAATGGTATTAATAGTTCTACAGGAGAAAGTACAGAATATAGTCTTGGTTGCTAGAAAACAAATATGAATAAAAGAATACCTGTAATTGTAATTTCTGGATTTCTTGGTTCTGGTAAGACTACTTTTTTAAGATATTTACTAAGAGAGAGCAATAAAAAATTTGGGTTAATAATTAACGAATTTGGTGATGTTGGGATTGATGGAGACTTGGTTAAAAGCTGTAATGGCTGTGACGATTCGGATGAAGGCTGTATTATTGAATTAAATAATGGTTGTTTATGTTGCACCGTTCAAGATGATTTTATTCCCTCGATAAAATCACTTTTAAATTTTAATCCTGACATAGAAGCAATAATCATTGAGACGAGTGGACTTGCCTTACCCTTACCATTGATACAAGCACTCAATTGGCCTGAGATAAGGACATCAATATATCTTAATCTCGTGATTGGAATAGTCAATGGAGAGTCAATGCTTAAGGGCTCTCCAATAAATGATTTAAATGAAATAACTAATCAGTACGATGAGTTAAATAAGATTGATCATAATGCATCCATTGACGAACTCTTTGAAGAACAGTTAGAGGTTTCTGATATCGTTCTAATATCTAGAGCAGATGTTTTAAATGATAAAGAATTTAAATCTATCAAAAATATAATCAAAGAAAAGTTTAATTCAACTGTTCCCATTCTTAAATCTCTTAATGGAAAAATTGATTTAAAATATATATTTGATATTGATTTAAAAAAGGATAATTATAAAAAATTTATTTCTGAAGGACATGATCATAATCACGTTGAACTTGTCTCGGATTCAGTAAGATTAAATTATTTTCTTGACAAAAAAGAATTTGAAAAAGAGATATTAAACGTTTTAAGTGAAATTAATATTCTTCGAATAAAAGGACGCATATGGATTCCAAATAAATCGTTGCCTTTGCAAATACAAATAGTTGGAAAAAAAATAAATACTTGGTATGAAGAAGCACCTCTTAATTGTTGGAGGCCAATTGATAGTGGTGGACTTGAATTAGTCATAATTTCTTTTGATAGTGAATCGATTAATAAATTTATAAAAAAAATTAAAGAGAAATTTAAGGTTTTAAACGTCATAAAATAAGCATTTAATTTTATAGTAAATCTGGAAAATTTCCTTGATTTCAAAATTGAAAATGGAAGATTCAAAAATTGCTTTTAAAGCTCCTATCCTTACTGAAGATTCAATTCCTTGTTTTAAAGTTATTTGTTCTAAATGTGCTGGGTCAGGTAATTTTAAAACTCCTGAAAACTCAAGAAGAACTTGTTTGGAATGTTTTGGTAAGGGTTATGTAAACGTTTAATTAAAATTTTTTGTTTTTAATGATAAAAATATTTGTTTATTAATTAAGAGTACTTTTTTATCAATATTTAAACTATTCTTCTATTAGAAATAATTTTTTAATTGGATCAATTTGAAGTTAAAGTTTTTGTAAGGTTAAGACCTTCAGTTCTTGATCCAGCAGGAGAGGCAATCAAATCTGCTTCCAGCAAACTTGGAGTCGCAGGAATTAAATCTTTAAGAATAGGAAAAATGATTGAAGTTAAAATCGAAAGTCATGAAGAAGATATTAAAGAAAATATTGAATTATTATGTGATCGATTATTTGCTAATACAGTCATTGAAGACTATGAATATTCAATAAATAAATTATAAATGGCTAGTTTTACTGTTGGCATTGTCGTTTTTCCTGGTTCTAATTGTGATCGTGATGTTTCTTGGGCTTTAGAGGGTTGTTTAGACATTAAAACAAAATTCTTATGGCATGAATCATCTGATTTGAATGATGTTGATTCAATTGTTTTGCCAGGAGGATTTAGTTATGGTGATTATTTAAGATGTGGAGCAATAGCAAGATTCTCTCCATTAATAACTTCTTTACATGACTTTGTTAAAAGCGGAAGACGTGTTTTAGGAATATGTAATGGGTTTCAGATTTTAACTGAATCAGGTTTTCTTCCCGGAGCACTTGTTGCTAATAAAAATCTCAATTTCATTTGTGATGATGTTGACTTAAATGTGATCACTTCGAAAGGCGGTTGGTTTCAAAAGTTAAACGAAACGCAAAATATAAAATTACCAATAGCTCATGGAGAAGGTCGTTATCATTGCGATCAAGATACACTTAAAAAACTTACTGATAATGATTTAATTGCATTGAAATATAAAACTAATCCTAATGGTTCAACCTCTGACATAGCAGGTATAACTAATGAAAAAGGAAATGTTTTAGGATTAATGCCTCATCCTGAACGAGCTTGTGATGAATCCATTGGCGGAATAGATGGTCTCTATACTTTGAGGTCTTTAATTACCCAATAAAAAAGACCTCGATTATTGAGGCCTTTTTTTATTTTATCTTTGCTTAAATATTAAACTGTTGCTTTTACTTTTGGATCTAAGTTACCTTTGGCATAAAGATCAGCGTAATAATTTGTACTGCTTTGTTTAATCTTACTTGCTTGACCTTCGCACCAGAATTGCTTATATCTATCTAGACAAACTTGCTTCATGTATTTTCTTGCAGGTTTATTGAAATGTCTTGGGTCGAAATTGGCTGTGTCAGCAAAAGCAGCTTCTCTAACTGCTGCTGTAAATGCAAGTCTATTATCAGTATCGATATTTACCTTCCTTACCCCGTTTCTAATTCCCTCTTGAATTTCTTCTACAGGTACACCGTATGTCTGTGGAATTTCTCCACCATATTTATTAATTATATCTAACCATTCTTGAGGAACTGAACTTGACCCATGCATTACAAGATGAGTATTAGGTAGAGCTTTATGGATCTCAGCAATTCTGCTTATAGCAAGAACCTCTCCTGTTGGCTTTCTTGTGAATTTATATGCCCCATGACTTGTTCCTATCGCTATAGCTAAAGCATCAACTTTAGTTTTCGCTACAAAGTCTGCAGCTTCTTCAGGATCAGTTAAAAGCATATCTGTTGATAGTTCACCTTCAAATCCATGACCATCTTCAGCTTCACCTTTCCCTGTTTCTAATGATCCCAGACAACCTAATTCTCCTTCTACACTAACCCCAACTGAATGTGCAAAATCAACTACTTTTTTTGTTACGGCAACATTATATTCATAACTTGCGGGTGTTTTTGCATCTGCCTCTAAAGATCCGTCCATCATTACTGATGTAAAACCATTAATAGCTGCTGAATAACAAGTTGATGGCTCATTACCATGATCCTGATGCATTACAACTGGAATATTTGGATAAGTTTCTGTTGCGGCAAGGATCAGGTGACGTAGGAAAATTTCTCCAGCATAATTTCTTGCTCCTCTTGAAGCTTGAAGAATTACAGGACTATCAGTTTCGTAAGCAGCCTCCATGATTGCTTGAACTTGTTCAAGATTATTTACATTAAAAGCTGGTATACCGTAACCATTCTCGGCTGCGTGATCTAAAAGTAGTCTCAGTGGAACGAGGGCCATAATTAAAAATTAATTAGATGCTTAAGAAAAATAAGCAATATGTTCCGAGAGTTTAATATATAGAGGTAACAAATGTCACGTCATTGAATATACAAATCACTAAAGGTATGAAACTATTTAAATACCTAAGTGTATATTTTCTTCTTTATTTTGTTAGTAAGTATAACCAGCAACAAATAATTGCTCATCAGATGATGGTTGAGATCCTGCTACATATGAACCTTTTGAAGCCTCAGAGTTTGCCTGAGCTCTAGCAATTAAAGCCTTTTGCCCAGCATCTGTTTCGCTTCCTTTCCATGCCTTTAAGCAAGAATGTTGTAGAGCTCGTCCATAGGAGAATGAAACGTTCCATAAAGCTTTTCTATAAAGAGTATTCATGTTATTTAAATAAACTGAAGCAGCTTCTTCACTTAAACCTCCGGAAAGAAAAACAATTCCAGGAACTGATGCCGGTACGCATCTTTCCATTGTTCTTATTGTCATTTCAGCAACTTTCATAGGATCAGCTTTTGTTGGGCACTCAGCTCCATTAACAGTCATTGAAGGTTTTAAGAGTGTTCCTTCTAGGAAAACTCCATTAGCCTGACAAGCTATGTATACCTGCTTAATAACTTCTTCTTGAACTTCGGCAGTTTTCTCAATAGTATGATCACCATCCATTAAAATTTCTGGCTCAATTATTGGTACTAATCCTGATTCCTGAACTGATCTAGCATATCTTGCTAATCCCCATGCGTTTTCTTGTATAGATAATTTTGATGGGCATCCATCCTCTGTTATTTGTAAAACTGCTCTCCATTTTGCGAATCTTGCTCCTTGCTCGTAGTATTTTGCTGCTCTTTCAACTAATCCATCTAGACCAGAACAAAATGTTTCTACGTCTCCTCCTCCTGGAAGAGGATTCAAACCTTTATCAACCTTAATACCTGGTATGATTCCCAATTTATTAAGCTTTTGTACCATTGATTCGCCATCCTGATGGTGCTGAAAAAGTGTTTCTTCAAATAAAATTGCACCACTTATATATTTCCCAAGACCTTCCGTGGTGAAAAGCATTCCTCTATATGCTTTTCTATTCTCTTCAGTATTTTCTACTCCAATACCTGCCAATCTTTTCCCTACTGTTTTAGTAGATTCATCTACAGCTAATATTCCTTTACCTTTGGAAGCTAAATGTTGAGCATTTTCTTTGAGCTCATTTTTGTAATAATTTAATGCCATTCTTTAAAATTTCGGTTCAGTTGATTTTTCCAGAATATGAAGAAAAAATAAAATCAATTCAATACTTAATCGAGTAATAATTGTTACTCAGCAATGTAAAAAGCTAAATTTTTATAGAAATACCACTCTCAGAGGATCTTCTTATTGCTTCACAAATTCTTTGACTAGTAAGTCCCTCAGACAATCCAGGGATTACGGGTGTTTGATTATTGATACTCTCAGCCCATAAATTGTGAATTCTCTTAACAGGCGCAATTCTTCCATCGGACCAGGTTTTTTCAAAATTGTAGAGAGGATCAGCAGGCAAATTATATGTTTTATCCTCTTTGTCTGAAATTTTTAAATTAAAACCATGTACGTAATCTTTTTGATTCTCACTCCTAAGGAAAAGTGACCCTTCACTTCCGTACACTTCCAAACTAAATCCTCTTCCATTTTTTGAAATCGAGGATAATGAAACCTGACATGGTATGAGAGCGCTATCGTAGTTAGTTATTTCAAGGTTAGCTATACAAATATCTTCACTTGTTACTTCCAATATCTTGGCAGAATTAGGCAAAGATCTTTCCTTGATTGATGTTGATATTTTTCCAGATACCTTTGTCGATTCTCCAAAAAACCAGTTCAACATATCGAACGCATGAGTTCCCAAAGCCCCAATTACTCCTCCCCCTTTTTCTTTTAATGAATACCAGTTCCATGCTCTCTTGGGATCAGATCTGCTTCCCATTAACCAATCAAGCTTAATTAAATAAATTTTACCTAAAATATTTTCATCAATTATTTTTTTGGTTTGTAGAAAAAGAGGCACTGCTCTATATTCAAAATCTACGCAAACACTCAAATTATTAATTAAGGATATTCTTTGGAGTTCTTCAATTTCTTCGCAAGTTAAGGCAACAGGTTTTTCTAACAAGAGATGTTTATTATTCTGAAGTGCTTCCTTTGCTAATTTAAATCTTGATTCAGGAGATGTAGCGATTATTATACCGTCGATATTTTTAGATTTAACTAATTTTTCCCAATCGTGGTAAAAATTTAAACCAGTTTCTTTCTTTAATGATGGTCCTTTTTCTTTTTTATAGTGATAAATTGAAGTTGGAATTAAGTAATCTGATTCTTTTAAAGCTTCCAAATGAATTGTTTTTCCAAATCCTAACCCAGCAATTGCGATTCTTAATTTTTGTGAAATATTAGTGTTTGTCATTTATTTATTTTTTCAGAACAACCTTTTTCAATAACAACATCAATAAGCTCATCATTATTTGAAGTTTGCCACTTTGAACCGAACTGTGGGATCCCATTAATTGAAGTATCTTTATATGTTTTATCATTACAATTAATTCTCATAACATAAAGAGATAATTCTTCCTTATCGTTTGGTTCTTTAGGATTTTTAAGGAACTTAGTTAAAACTGTTATTTCATCAGCATTTATTACCTTAATACTGCCCATATCAATCCATTCTTTCCCATCACTATTTTCTTTTAAAAGTATCCAATCTACATTACTGACACCATATGCAAATCCAGAGTTATTTAAAATTAAAATTAAAAAGGCAAAACATAAAGATAAAAAATTAAAAATAATTTTCATATTTTTAATTTGCCTCAATGAGTTCTTTTACACCATGGATTTTTAAAATTTTTGTCAAAGTGCTTTTAAGATCCTTTCTATTTACGATTACATCGACGAATCCATGTTCTAAAAGATATTCTGCTGTTTGAAAATTATCAGGTAATTTTTCTCTTAATGTTTGTTCTATTACTCTTCTCCCTGCAAATCCAATAAGAGCTTTTGGCTCTGCCAATATTAGATCCCCTAACATTGCAAAACTAGCAGTAACTCCTCCAGTTGTTGGATGAGTTAATAAAGGCATATAAAGAAGATTTTTAGCTCTATGTTTTTTTAGTGCCCCTGATATTTTGGCCATTTGCATAAGGCTTAACATTCCCTCTTGCATTCTTGCTCCACCAGAGGCACAAACAATTAAGATTGGATAGTTTTCAATTGTTGCTCTTTCAATAATTCTAGTAATCTTTTCTCCTACAACGGACCCCATTGATCCTCCCATAAATCTAAAATCCATTACTGCCAAGGCCAAAGGCATTGAATTAATTGAGCATAATCCAGTTATTACTCCATCTTTGAGGCCAGTACCCTCTTGACTCTCCTTTATTCGGTCTGAATAAGATCTCCTATCCTTAAATTTTAATGGGTCAGTAGGGCTTAATGAACTATCAAACTCTTTAAATGAATCTTTGTCCGCGATTATTTTTATTCTTTCATCACTGTTAATCCTATTATGATGGGCACAATTGTTGCACACATTAAAATTTGAAATTAAATCTTTTCTATAAGCAACTTGCCCACATTCTGAACATTTAACCCAAAGACCGTCACTCTCCTCAGGATCTTGAGAAACCTTCCCAACAAATTGATCTTTTCTCCTTGCGGCAAACCAGTCGATTAAAGACACAATATCCTCTGTTTTTTCTATTTAAGTCCAAATACGGCCCTTTTATCAAGGAAGATATATAAATATTTGAAATTCTTTTTTAGTTATATTCTATAAATACCAAAAGAATTTTATTTTGATTAATTTATGTCTTCAAAAAATAAAGATTATTTTGAAGGCTTAAGTAAAAGGAATTAAAACTATCTATGAATGTTTCTTTTCTTCAATCATTTTATGGATTATGGGAGTAAGGATCAATTCCATGGCAAAACCCATTTTCCCTCCATTAACAACAATGCTCGTTGGACTTGACATGAATGAATCATGAATCATTCCTAAAAGGTATTGAAAGTCAATTCCCCATTTTTCTCTTGCCCCTTTTCTGAAATGTATTATTACAAAACTTTCATCTGGTGTAGGAATGTTTCTACATATAAAGGGATTAGAGGTATCAATAGTAGGTATTCTCTGGAAATTTATATCCGTTTTACTAAATTGTGGACAAATATGATTTATGTAGTCTGGCATTCTTCTCAAAATAGTATCAACTATAGTCTCAGCTGAATAACCTCTTTCAGCATTATCCCTATGAATTTTTTGTATCCACTCTAAGTTTGTAATAGGAACAACACCAACAAGTAAATCTGCATAGGAGGAAACATTGTATCCTTCTCCCTCAACACCCCCATGTAATCCCTCGTAGAAAAGAACATCTGTTCCATTTGGAATATCTTCCCATGGGGTGAATTGACCAGGTTCTAATGATGTTCCTAGTCTTGCATTATGTTCCTGTGCTTCTTCAGGGCTGTGAAGATAATATCTTTTTTTTCCTCCACCAGATTCACCATAAATTTTAAAAAGTTCTTCTAACTTGTCAAAAAGATTTGCTTCTGGTCCGAAGTGAGAAAAATTTTCCCCTTTTGAGAGTGCTTCTGCCATGGCTTTTTTCATAGGCATTCTTTCGAACCTGTGATAACTATCTCCCTCAACAACAGCTGGAACTATATCTTCTCTTGCAAAAATATGCTCAAATGCTCTTTTTACTGTACTTGTTCCTGCACCTGATGACCCTGTTACAGCAACTACTGGATGACGTTTAGACATTTAATTAAAACAATATTTATTGATTCTGACAGGTCATATGCCAACTTTTTGCTCAAGTTAAAGATATTTTTTAATTTATTAATTTTTTATTTAAATTTCTTGGATTATTTTTTCTCCAATTTCGCTACAAGAAAGGATTTGGCAATTTCCATTGTCTAAATCTGTTGTTCTATATCCTTTTGATAAAACATTATCAATAGCTATTTCTATATCTTCTGCTGCTTCTATCTCATTTAGACCAATTTTAAGCATCATTGAAGTAGACAAAGCCATCGCTATAGGGTTAGCTATATTTTTTCCAGCTATATCAGGAGCAGAACCATGCACAGGTTCAAAAACTCCAGGTCCTGAATTACTTAATGATGCTGATGGAAGCATTCCAATCGAGCCAGTTAACATTGCGGCTAAATCACTCAAAATATCGCCGAATAAATTGCTAGTTAAAATTACATCAAATTGGCTCGGATCTTTTACGAGTTGCATTGCGGCATTATCCACATACATATTACTTAAGGTTAAATCGTTTTCTTTTGAAGTGACTAATGAAACTGTATCTCTCCATAATTGGCTTACTTCTAATACGTTTGATTTGTCTACAGAACATATTTTTTTACTTCTTTGATTTGCGATCTTAATCGCAACTTCTGTAATTCTTTCTATTTCATTTGAATCATAAACCATTGTATTAAATGCTTTTTTAACTTTAGTGTTTGTAATTTCTCCCCTAGGCTGGCCAAAATAGATTCCACCTATTAATTCTCTTACTACAATTAGATCTACATTTTCAATGATTTCTTTTCTTAAGGAACTTGAGTCAAGAAGGGATCTTCTTATTTTTACAGGTCTTATATTAGCGAATAAATTCAATGCAGATCTTAATTTAAGTAAACCACTTTCTGGTCTTAATTCTCTTGGCAAATTATCGTATTTCACATCACCTACACAAGCCAAAAGTACAGCATCACTAGCTTTGCATTGATCTAATGTTACTTTAGGTGCTGGATCATTATGCTTTTCGTAAGCTATTCCACCAAAATATTCTTCTTTAATCTCAATATCAAAATCATATTTTTGAGATAGTCTTTTTAATATATTTATTGAAATTTCTGATATTTCTGGGCCTATACCATCTCCAGAAAGTAGGACAACTTTATATCTCTTCATTTGGATTTTTATTTATTAAAAGAATAATTTATTTCTTGTCTAGTTGTCTAAGCTTTTTTGCTAATTCAGGCAATTTTTTAAAAATACTTGAACTCCTTAACCAAGATTTATTTTTCATAGCTGGGAAGCCGCTAATGACTTCTCCATCTTTAATATCACAATGGATTCCACATTTTGAACTAGCTATGACATTATTCCCAACTTTCACTCTGTTATTAACTCCTACTTGCCCAGCTAGGATTACGCCATTTCCAATTACAGCTCCTCCTGCTATGCCAACTTGAGCAGCAAATGCACAATTTTTTCCTATTTTAACTCCATGACCTATTTGAACTAAGTTATCCATTTTAGTTCCTTCATCTATAAAAGTATTACCGACAGATGGCCTATCAATACAACAGTTTGTCCCAATTTCCACAAAGCTCCTTATTATTACAGCACCTTTTTGAGGCATTTTAATCCACTTGCCATCTTGGGGAATAAAACCAAACCCTTCAGAACCTATAACAGTGTTCGAATTTATTACGCAATTATTTTCAATGCTTGTATTTTCATAAATTACACAATTTGGATGAATTACATTATTGTTCCCTAACCTTACATTTCCTAAAATAGCTGTACCAGGAAAAATTTTATTATTATCTCCAATTATTGAATTTTCGCCAATATAAACATTAGGTCCTAAATAACAATTTTCTCCTACTTTTGCAGATTCTCTGATAATAGCTGAATCATCAATACCTGGGTTGAAATTAATGTCTTCATATAGATAATTTAATACTTCTGCAAATGCAATTCTAGGATTTTCTACAACTATATTTGAAATATTTAGTGATTCTAGTAAACCTAATATTTCACTATTATTGGATGTAATAATTGCTGAAGCACTAGTTTTTCCTAAATTATCTTTTAATAGATTGTTTTCTTCTAAAAAGGATATTTGATTTTTTGATGCAATATCTAAAGAAGCAGCATTTTCTATATCTATATTTTCGAATATGTTTGCTTTGATAAATTTTGAATCTCCACTCTTTATGAGATCAGCTAATTTACTTAATAACATTTTTCGATTTTTTTTTAGGTAAGAGCAAGGACATCCCTATGAACAACGATCATTGATGAATTAATGTTTTCTTTTTTATTTAAGATTCTTTTTAAAGAATCACTACTCATTGATGTTATACCTTTTGCCACTTCCTTATTATTAGTATTTACAATTCTAACAGCCTGATTTACGGTAAAATCTCCTTCTACCTCTTTAACTCCTACGACTAGAAGAGATGCACCTTTTTGCTCAATTGCTAGACATGCACCTTCATCTAATATTATTTTTCCAACTGTTTTAATAGCATGAGATAACCAACTTTTTTTATTACCTACTGGTTTATCCACAGGATGAAATATTGTGCCTATTTTTTTATCATTGAAAATATTTATTAAATTCTTTTGATTTCTGCCATCGGCTAATTGAACTTCTACTCCTCCTTTTGTGGCTATTTCAGCAGCAATTAATTTTGTTGTAATACCACCTGTACCCCATTCGTTATTAAAATTTTCTATGTTTTTATCTTTTATCATCTTTAATTCATTACTATTGACTTCTTTTATTGGATGAGCATCTTCATTATTTCTTGGGTCTTTAGAATATAAATTTTCTATATCAGTTAATAAAATTAGCTTATTTGCATTTATTGCTAAAGCAACTAAAGCAGAGAGAGTATCGTTGTCTCCATATTTAAGCTCTTCATTGGCAATAGAATCGTTCTCGTTGACTATAGGTATGACATTCAGATCAATTAACTTTTTAAATGTTTTTGAAGCATTATTGAAGGATTCACGGGAATCAAAATCAGTTTTTGTGATTAGTATTTGAGCTATATTATAACCCACCTTTTTCATTGTCTTTTCATATAAAGTCATTAAATTAACTTGTCCTACTGCAGCCACAGCTTGAAGTGTACTAAGTTCCTTTGGTCTTGCCTTCAAATTAAGTTTTTTACATCCTAATCCAACCGCGCCACTTGTTACGAGAATGACTTTATTTCCTTTTGAAATAAAACTTGTTAGAGATTCACATAAACTTTCTATTACTTGTTTTGTCGATTGATTCTCATTACCTCTGAGAATACTAGTACCAATTTTTACCACCCATGTTTTCATTTTAAGAAATTAGAAATCATTTTTTCTAGGATTAATGTTAAATTCATTTTTATTGGTAATCCGTTTTTGCTCAATCTTTTAACCAATATTGTCTGAATATTACATCTATTTCCTACGATAATATCTGTAAAAATTCTATCTCCTATTATTGCAATACATTTTGAGTCCTCATTCATTTCTGAAATTACATCCAAGGTAATTTTTTTCCTTGGTTTAAGTGCATTTGATTTATATTTGATATCTAATTCCTTAGCAATTTTTCTAATTCGTTCATTAGAGGGGTTATTACTAATTAAGTACATAGAGAATAACTTTTTAGATTCTTTTATCCAATTTTTTACATTTGTTGGAATTACATTTGATTGGCGACTTAATAATGTACCATCAACATCTATTAATAAGCTTTTAATTCCTTCATTTTGTAGTTTTAAATGAGATATTTCATATATAGGTAATTTAGAGTCCCAATGGACATTTACAAGAGAACTCATTATTTTACAAACTACTCTTTTCTAACTCAGATTCAATTAAAGGTTGAACTTTATCAAACTCATCATCCTCAATTAATAATGCCCCTTGATCTACAAGTTTTCCAACGATAAAAAAAGGATCTAGAGGAATATATAATCCATATTCTTGTTCCAATAAATTAAAACTTACAAGTAATTCATATGTTTCACTTTCCTCCTCTATTCCATCTTCTTCTAACTCATCATAAATTGGCTCTTCGAGTTCACCAGATACAGTTAATGTAACTGCAGATCTTATAAGTTTTAGATCATGTTCTTGTAAAACTGCATCAGCATTCTTTAAGACTTGTTCATTTTTCTCAATTTTTTCAATTAACTCTGGCTCATCCTTTTCATTTATTTTGAATAAACTGACTGGCGTATCAACGGGTGTTAATAATGCATATTCTTTTTCTTCAACATTTACTATTTGTTCAAGATAACAAAATAGTTCGTTACCATTTGAATCATTTAAAATAAGTGTTTGAGCCTCATAATTATCTTGGGATTTATGATCATTCATTTTTGATTTAACTTATATAGATTTATAATAATATTATATTTGTTTATTACCCACTAATTCTTTTAACTCAGGACCTTCCTGAATCCATTGCTCAAGAATAATTTTGGCAGATAAGCTATCAATAAGTCCAGATTTATCTTTCTTTACACCAAATCTATTGGTTGATTCCCACGTTGAGCTATGTTCATTGACGAAGGTAAAAGGTAGTTTTAATTCATTTATAAGAAATTCACCATAAGTTTTGCAATCAAAAGCTTGAGATGTCATTTTTCCCGCATCATCAAGTGGTAAACCAACGATGAAACCAGTTAAATTAAGTTTTTTAATGTGATTTTGTATAGTAATTATTTCGATATTATTTTTTTCTCTCTTTACGGCGGGAAGAATATTTACCGTAATAAAAAGTGAATCACAATATGCTAATCCTATTCTTTTTTTTCCAACATCTAAACTTAATATTGATTTAGATTTTGGCTTGCAATATTTCACTTAGACTTCAAAGGAAATGGGGACGGGTAAGCGTTACCTTGTGGATTTAATTTTTCAAAAATTGATTCTAATGATTGATTTATCTTATTAATCTGCTTAGATTCGTTCCTAACAATAGTATTCCTTACAAGGATAATTTCTTGGTAATTATCTCTAAAACCAGAATTTTCTAAATATGAATTTAGTTCAGTATTTTCTGCATAAGTCTTAATTATAGAATAAGGAGATTTTTCAAAAAATTTATTTAGGATATTTTTTAAAATAGGACTTAATCTACTGTCCCAACTTTTACCAGTCATTAATGTATAAATTCTACTATCTTGAAAATTTATATCTTTTAGAATTGTACATAAAACAGAATTGTTATAAATTATTGCACCGCTATTTGAATCATTTCTATTGGAAATATCTTTTTGATCTAGATCCAATATCGTCCTTATTAAGGGATATTGATTTGAACGAATAAAATTAAGTACATTTATCAAATTTAAATTGTTAATTGCTTGAAATTCATCAATAGAATAATAATTTTCATTTTTATGTTTAATAGACTTATTAATATTATTTTTACTCCACATTTTTACCTTCTGTAGTGGCTGAAACCCTAATTCTCGTGAACTGGATATAAGGTGATTATTGTCAATATCAGAATTTATTACCCAGCTTGAGGTTTTTATATCTGTAATAGAAATTGATTTTTTTATCAACCCCAGTGTCAAATCTTTTTCAGATATGGAAGACTTTTTATTTGTTAAATTAGGCTTAGATATTCTTAAACAGGAACCTTTGCAGTTTAAAGGAAATATATTTAAATAACTTACAATTTTTTTTTCTTCTATTGCAATAATACATTTATGCTTATTTTTTTTTAAATTATTTAAAAAGATTTTCAAGTCTTCAAAAGTGTTTTTAATTGCCATTTTTAAAAACCAATTATTTAACTTCTCACTTCTTAAATCCATTAATAGATTTAAATGTCGAATATGAAGCTCCTCAAAGGTAACCTTTTTATCCTTATTAGAATTCAAAATATGATTCGAATCTTGTTTCATTTACTTATTATTCCTTATTAATACTATAGGTGTTTTTTCGTCAGAATTGCCTGCTGGATTAACCTTTAAGATTTCTTTGAGTATGTTATTCACTGAATTATTTGAACTGGCTAATATTTTTACACCACCAAGATCATTTACATCAACAACTGCGACTTCTACTTCAAGTTGTTTTGATAATTTATCGCAAAACAATTTGGTATTTATTGGACCCATAACTATGCTTTTGTCATATGGAACAACGGTTCCACTGATGTCATCAATTAGTGCAGATTCAAAACCAGTTAATCTATAAAATATTCCTTTAATCCCAATACATTTGAATAAAAATCCTAAAATCAATGAAAAGGTTATCCTCGTAACACCTATTTTATTGATTAGTAATTGCATCCCACAAGCTGTGGCAAGGCTACTTGTGGGGTGAAAAAAATAACATAATATTTTAGAAAAGATATTATATTCTAAATTTTGAGGTGCAATATATCTTCCTTGCATAATTGCTAGTGGTGTTTCTCCTATAATTAAAATATCTTTCTCTCTTGTGACATTCTTGCAGTAATTTATAACAGTTTCAATTGGATTATCAAATGAACCAAGCAAATCAGTTTTAACAGCTATAGCTTTATAGCCTAGTTTTAAAGGGATTTCAATAAGTTCTTTTTTATTATGACAATTCAAATTTACTAATAACCCATCTTGTTTTTTAGTAATTCCAAAATGACCATAATTTTCCCAAAAAACTTTTAACCATATATATTTGATCTTATTTTTTTTTAAATCCCTATTTTTAAATCTTAAAATTACTTGTATTAATAATTCTGAATTTGCTTTTATAATTGTTGTTGGCCAATAATTATGTATGTTTTTTTTTATAGATCCAGAATAAATATAAGTACTTTTATCATAATCTAAATCTTTAAGATATTGATTATTTTTAGATTTAAAAAAATCAATATCTAGATTTAGATTAGAAACCATAGTTTCTTTATTTTTACTTTCATTAATTATTTTTAAATCAATAACCACTTCAGTATTATTATCTTTATTTCTAAACTTATAATCTAGTGGTACTAATACTAAATTTGATTTGGTTAAATTATTAATATACAGATCTAGAAAAATTATTAATAATAAAAATAACAAAAAAATTTTTAGAATAATCATATGATTGTTATTTCAAAACTTCATTAGAGGTCATTTTTTTTCTGAGACAATACTGTTGTATTCGTTAAAGCTTTCAACTGAGAATGATGTCTCATTAATGTCTATTCCTTTTAATTCTCCAATAATCTTATTTAAATCATCAATATTAACCAATCCATTCTTATCAAATTTAACTTCTCCAGAGCTATTCAAAATTATAGTCTGAGGAATTAAACCATTCCAATAGTAATTAGGTTGATTCGAGTCTGTTTTAGAAGAGTCACTTTGTAATTCATCTGTAGTTAGAGCAATCAAGTCAATATTATTTCTCCAAATTAGATCTAAACCAGCAATTATTGGAGCCATAGCTTTACTATCAGAGCTATCGTCAAGATAAAAAAATAAAACAGAGACTCTTTGGTTTTTTAATGATTCTTCAAGAGTGGTTTGAGGAGGAACTATAGCTCCATTTCCTGCATATATTGGAAAAATATTTCCGTCATAGCTATTAGTATCTCTACTTGCATAGGCAGGATAAGAAGTAAAAAATATTAATAATATAAGTATTGATTGAAATAACTTCATTAAAGGAAGGGAATTTATTTAGTGCTAGATCTACCTAAACCTTGTAGAATTCCTTTCCCAACTAAACCAATAGCTTTACCTACTACTTTTGTTAAGAAATTCACGAAAAGTTTACCGATATATCTTACCGCAATTTCTAATTGTGGAGCTATTGCATCTCTAATTTCAACTAATAAAGTAACTTGTTTTTGAAACCACTCTAAATTTTCTAGTTCTTCTTCTCTATTTTCATTTTTATAGTATCTTGTAAATTTAGAATCAATGATATCTATATACTCTCGTTTACTTTCATATAAATAGATAGGCATATAAATATTTTCGTGCCACCTATTATAGTTGTTGATATTATTTCTAAATCTTTCAAAAGATCTTGTAGATTGTAATTGTGGATTTATCAGGATGGTTCTTAATTCAGGCCAACTTGAACAAATATTAAACACTTCAGATGCTAATAAATTACAATTTCTTATTATCCAATTAGATATTATATTCTCTAGAACAATAAATGATGCTGTCTCGTATAGAGGTAATAATTTGCCATCATAATCTATGGGCTCATTTTTTATTATTGGATCGATAAACATTATTGATTCATGTGACTCTTTATCTCTTTCATTACAAGTTACTTCTTTATAAATATATTCATTTATTGAGATCGATTCGCCATTCTTTTTAACTCTGAAATAGCTTTCAGTTATATTTGATATAGTATTAAGTCTTAGTTCTTCAATAAGAGAATTAAAGTCCTCTTTATAGTCTTTTTGTTTATAATTTTCTTTTATATTTTTTATTAAATTATCAAGTTCATCAAGCATTTTGCAAATGAGACGTGAAATAAACTCTTTTTTTATTCCTGATAAAATGATAGATGAATTATTAAATTCAACATCAAAATTGGCTGAATCATATCTCTTCCTTAGACGTTCAAGAATTAAATCCCAAATTTCTAATGTATTTTTATCTTTTATAAAAATAGTATTAGTATTGTTATTCTGGATATTGATTTTATTTTCAGCGTAAATAGCTTCTGAATAAAGGTCTAATGAATTCCCCCATAGGAATATAAGAAAGGATTTGACAGTTATAAGTTCTCTTAATCTTCCCTTTAAAATAAATTTGTAAAATTCAGGTGTTGAGTCAGAATTCACATATTTGAAAACATAATTTATCTCATTATCTATTTGCTTGAGACCAGATGATAATAATTTCTGATTAAAAGTAAGTTCTTTTTCTTTTTTAACAACTACAGATGGATTGTTTTCTAGGTCGAATACTCTTCCACCCTCTGAAATAATATTAATAGACTCTAAAACTTTATCAACACTTGGGTTTAAAAGTAAACCTTCAGTATTTAAAGAGGGAGTTACTTCTGTTTTATTTAAAAGTTCACCAGAAAAAATTACAAGAATATTTGATTCATCCCACCTCTCTTTTAATTTTAATAATTCCAATCTTATGAGATCTTCAGACTGGTAATTGAGAATATTCCATATTATTAAATCTGGATTTAAATTTTTACTACCACTATCTAGTGTGATATTTAAATTATTGTCTAAAGAAGTCAACTTTAATGATAAAGATTCTGCAATTAAGCTTGGAGCAATAATTAGGATCGATTTTTTCTTAATTAATTCCAATTCTAAAAGTCTACCTCTTATATAAAATTAACTAACAAATTTGGTAAAAACCAGTGCTGTTAAAATATTCAATAGGTTTTCAGGCGTAATAGTCTTTATTAATTGGAATATCATTTAATCTTTCTTGAGATAAAATATTATTCGCTTCACTTATTGTAAATTTATTTTCATAAAGAGCTTTTCCTACTATTACTCCATATAGTCCAGAATCTTCAAATCTAGTTAATGATAATAAGTCAGAAATTGAACCTACACCTCCTGAAGCAATAACCGGAATATCAGTAATTTCTATAATCTTTTTTATAAAAGCTTCATTTGTTCCTTCTAGGGTCCCATCAGTATTAATATCCGTGACAATAAAACTGGCAATTTTAAAAGAAGAAAATTCCTTTACTAAATCTGTAGCTAACACATCTGATTGTTCTAACCATCCTCTTGTACTTACTTTTCCCTCTTTTGCATCAATTCCAACAATAATTCTTCTTGGGAATTTGGTTGATAAACCTTTAACTAGGTCTTTATTTTCAATAGCGGATGTTCCCATTATAACCTTATCCACACCGTAAGAAAATAATTGTTCAATCCTTTCAAGTGATCTTATACCCCCTCCTATTTGAATAGGAATATTTACTGATTTGACAATCTTTTTAATTGATTGATCATTTGTTGGAATTCCGGTCTTAGCAGCATCCAAATCAACGATATGAATACATTTTGCACCCTCTTTTTCCCAGTATTTTGCTTGCGCATAAGGTTCTCTGGAGAAGTCTTTTCTCTTGTTAAAGTCACCTTTAAAGAGTCTTACGCATTTGCCATTCATCAAATCTATAGCGGGAATTAGTTTCATTGATTTATCCTTTTCATTAATTACTTCTTAGTAGTAATATTCATTATGTAGTTCTAACTAAGATTACTACTTTTTTTAATATTTTTGGAATATGAAAATTCTTGTAATGGGTGGAACAAGATTTGTTGGCAAGTCTTTGGTCAGTAAGTTGCTAAATCAAAATCATGATATTGATATCTTTACAAGGGGCAATAAATCCAATCCTGACAATACAAATTTAATAAAAGGGGATAGAAATAATATCGAATGTATTCTTAAACTAAAAAATAAAAGATATGATGTAATTTTCGATATATCTGGTCGTGAAGTAAAGCAAACTAAACTTCTTATCGAGAATTTAGAAAATTCTTTCCAAAGATATATCTATGTTAGTTCAGCTGGCGTTTATAAAGATAGCTATGAATTACCTTTATCCGAGAACTCTCCGCTTGATACTAATAGTAGGCACAAAGGAAAATTCGAAACTGAAAATTGGCTAGTTGAGAAAAAGATACCTTTTACAAGTTTTAGACCTACTTATATTTATGGACCTGGAAATTATAATAAAATTGAAAATTGGTTTTTTGAGAGGTTATTTCATCTAAAAAAAATTCCAATTCCTGGCGATGGTTCATTGATAACTCAGTTAGGTCATGTTTCAGATTTAAGTGATGTAATGATTAAGTGTTTGGATTCTGAAAAATCAAAAAATAGTATCTATAACTGTTCTGGTGAAAAAGGAGTAACTATTAAAGGTTTAATTTATAAGTGTGCAGAAGTTTGTGGCTTAAATAAAAACGATATTTCTCTAAATAAATTTGATTTTAAAAAATTAGATCCCAAATCAAGAAAAGGATTCCCAATTAGATTAAATCACTATCAAACCGATATTTCAAAAATTAAAAACGACTTGAATTGGGTACCAAAATTTGATTTACTTAGTGGTCTGAAAGACAGTTTCAACAAGGATTATCAATTTAAAAAGAACAACGAATTTGATAAAAATTCAGATAGTATTCTTTTTAACTCGTAAATAATCTATAAAAGTTATTAATGTCAAAATAAATCCTAACCAATAAAATTTTAATCCAAAACTAAATAATAAATCTTTTGAAAAAGGTTGGAAAAATATAACTAATGCAATAAAAAAGGAGGACGTTTTATATTTGCCTAGTTTAGAGGCAGGTAATCCATCTTTCATGGTGGTTCTTAGTGCAGATATTATTAATTCTCTAAATAATATTATTGCTAATGACCAAAAAGGTATTATTGCCATTTTGCATAGCCACAATAAAGGGATTAGCAAAAATATTTTGTCTGTTAATGGGTCAATAATAGCTCCAAACTTTGTTTTAAGATTTAATTTTCTTGCAAAATATCCATCAAGATAATCAGTTATTCCTCCAATAATTATTAAAACAAAAACTAAATTGGTTTTGTTTATTTCTAATAATATTATTAGTGGAAATGTTAGAAATAATCTCGATATTGTTAAAATATTTGGAATATTTGCTATCGATTTTGTAATATTTTTATTTTTGTATAACAAAGTTTTATAAATAAATTATATTTTACACTCTTCTCTGACCTTAGTTTTTAACAAAATTCTAAGGATTATAAACACTTCTACTATCTAATAATCACCATATTTTATATTATTAAAACATTATTGGTATTCATATGCAGCCCCATAGCTTAAAGCTATCTCCAGAATCTGATTTGATTTTTTCTATTAAAGAATTTTCTTTTTCAAATAATTTATATGGTTATGTTTCAGGTGTAGTTGGTAATCTTAGAAAAGCTTGTATTCAGTGTCCTAGTAACCAAGAAATTAGTAAATTTGAAGGTAACTTAGAAATAGTATCTCTTAATGGTCATTTTAAAAATGGCGATGTCCATCTTCATTTAAGTTTTGCTGATGAGGGATGTAATGTTTTTGGAGGACATTTAGAAGAAGGTTCGATTGTTAAAAAAGGAACTGATATCTTTTTAGTTTCTTTTGAAAATAATACTATTGATATCTCAAAACAAAATTTAAAGGATAATCAATCACGAGTTAAAGCATATATCCTTAAAAATTGTCCTTGGTCAAAAAGAAGCATTAGGTTGCTTGACTCGTTATCTATACCCTATAAAGCAATTTTAGTTGATAATGATCAAGACTATCATAAGGTGAATTCATTAAGTAATCACAATACTTTTCCTCAAATATTTTTAGATGATGTGTTTTTTGGAGGATATGATGAACTTTCAAAACAAGCTAAATATGATTATTTAAATTCTTTTAAATAATTTTATTTAAACTAATCTTCTCTAGTTATAATTTTTTCAGAATTTAATTCATCCTCTAATTGCTTTATTAATCTTGAAACAAGATTTTGAAATTCGGGCTGACATCCTTTAAATGCTGCTTTATGCCTAATAGGTTCATTTCTTGTTCTTAAATCAGTAAGCATTAATTGTAATGCATCAATTTTTGAGTTTATTTTCATAGTTTTTATTTATCTTTGCATCTTTTAAATACTTTGCATAGCCTTTTTAAAAGATACTTTCTTATTTTCACTGGAACTTGTTACTTCTATTATTTTATTAATAGACTGTTTGTTATTTAGGGAATCTATGCAACATTTTGCTACCAATCTTCTTGGGATAGAGCCTTTAAATTGTGTATCTTCTTTTGTGTAGTCAATGTTTTCAGATTCTATTTCTTCTATTTCCTTTAATCCTCCAGGTCTTATTATTGTCCAATCAAAACTTTGATTTTTTAGGAAGTTTTCACCAATTTTTTTCCAGATAAGAATTAAACCAAATAGGTTTAATGGGTGAAATAATTTACCACTACACAAAGAGCTAACTAAGATTACTCTCTTTATTCCAACTCTTTTGCAACTCTGTAATTGTCTGTATACTCCAAGTGCATCTACCTTTGCAGGTCCAGTTAAATCTACTGAAGCTCTTGCTCCTGTTGCAATTATTAAAGCCTCAACATTTTCTAAAGCCTCATCTAATGCATCTTTATTATCTAATGAGAGTCTAAAGGTCTCTGTATTTTTAAAATTATCATTAACCTTTGATTTTTCTCTAACTATCTGCTTTACTTTTATTCCTCTCTTTACTGCTTCTTCAGTTATTCTGTATCCTGTTTTACCTGAAGCTCCGGTTATCGCAATTCGCATTTTTTTTTTTTTTATTTAATTATATGTAGTTTTAAGGCTTTTTACATATAAATTTCTTTTTTCTATTGGGATATAGAGTTCTACACATTAAGCATTTTGTACCATCACAACCTCTTGCAGTACAGTATTCTCTTCCATAGAAAATTATTTGCAAATGTAGGTTGTTCCACTCTGATATTGGAAAAATATATTTAAGATCTTTTTCGGTTTGCTTTACATTAGCCCCATTTGTAAGCCCCCATCTTTGTGATAAACGATGTATGTGTGTATCTACTGGGAAAGATGGAATTTTGAATACTTGTGACATTACAACTGAAGCTGTTTTATGACCAACTCCAGGTAATGATTCAAGTTCTTCAAATGAACTGGGGACCTGACTATGAAATTTTGTGATTATTAATTTTGATAAGAGGTATATGTTTTTTGATTTTTGGTTAGAAAGACCTAATTGTTTTATGTATTCATAAATTCTAGAAACTCCGAGTTCTTCCATTTTTTCTGGAGTATCTGCCACTTTAAATAGTTCTTTTGTTAATTCATTAACTTTCTTATCTGTAGACTGGGCGCTTAATACAACTGCAACAAGGAGCGTAAAAGCATTTGTATGATCAAGGGGGATAGGAGGAGATGGATATAATTTTTTAAGCTCTTTTAATATTCTTTTCGCTCTTTCACTCTTCTTCATTTATTCTTTTTTTAAGGGGATGTATAAAATTATACAGGTGTAATTTAGTATTAATGTTTTCTGCTAATTTAAATAAAAAAAAGGTTTTGTCATTTTAGTGGAAAAAGAGGCGTTAATAATTGATGATCTTTATCATAAATATGATAATCAAAAATATTCTAATTGGATATTAAATGCAATTAACTTAAAAATTGAAAATGGAGAATTACTTGGACTTCTTGGACCTTCTGGTTGCGGTAAAACTACTCTCCTAAGATTGATAGCAGGATTTGAATATCCATTTAAAGGAAGGATTATTTTAAATGAAAGGGAAATTTCAAACAAAAATAAGATACTTACTCCAGAGAAAAGAAAGATAGGAATGGTTTTCCAGGATTATGCACTTTTCCCACACCTTAATGTTCTAGAAAATGCAATGTTTGGTTTGAAAGATAAAAAGAACAAATCTAGAGTAAATTTTCTTATAGATATTGTTGGTCTCAATAAATTTATAAATAGATATCCACATGAATTATCAGGAGGACAAAAACAGAGACTTGCTATTGCTAGAGCGTTGGCTCCGGGAACAGATTTCATATTATTAGATGAACCATTTTGTAGTTTAGATATGCACGTAAAATTAAAATTAAGAAGTGAACTTCCAAATATTCTTAAAAGTTGTAATGCTAGTGGATTAATGGTTACTCATGATCCAGAAGAAGCAATGTCTATTTGCAATAAAGTTGCAGTAATGAATGAAGGGAAAATACATCAAATTGATGAACCTATTAAACTTTTAGAAGATCCTAAAACACTTTTTGTAAGTAGTTTTATTCTTGGTAATAACATTCTTAATCTCAAAAAAAATTCTAATTCTTTCTCCTGTTGTTTAGGTAAAATAAGTACTTCTTCAATTAATAATAAAAATATTAAATTTATTTCTATTTCTCCGAAATTTATTTCTATTGAAAGATCTTTAAATGGGGATGCAAGGATAGTTTCAAAAGAATTCCTGGGTGAATATTTTATTTATAAACTATTGTTTAAAGAAGAAACATTAAGGGTTAGAACTAACATAAATCAAGATCTTAATGTCGGAGATAATTGTTTTTTAAGTTTAGATAAAGATTGTTTCGGTTTTGTATACCCTGGAGCCCATAAGATATTTATTTAATAAATTTTTATAGGCAATTACACTTGCCCCCTTTCCAGTTTGAACATTTTTTCTTTTTACATTTCTTTTTTTTGTTTGCATATAATTTATTAATTAATAGCAATTCAGAATAATATTTTTCAAAATTCATTTATTGATATTGCTATTGATATTCATTATCATATTCACTTATGTATTTTTAATCTTTTTTAAGTTACCAATTTATACAAAATGTTGTATTATTTACTTATCTATTTAAATGACAATGATTGAGAATAATTTAAAAACAAACAAATTAATTAATTTTGGCCCTTCTGGAAGAGCTGTTGCACAGCCGATGGATGCTGGATTATTGGAAAATTTCTATGAACATTTAACAATGGAGAGATATGCCAATGTTCAATATTTTTCTATTTATTTATGGTTTCAAGAAAGAGATTTAGACGGCTTTGCTTCATATTTCTTAAGTGAATCTCAAGGAGAAATGGAACACGCCTATAAATTTGCTAATTACTTTATAGCTCGTGGACAAACTGTAAAATTGAATAATTTACCTGCACCAATTCAGGCTTGGGATTCTATTGAGGATTTAATATCTTATTCATTCAATATGGAGGCTGATTTAACTTCTTCATTACAACAGTTATATTCGATTGCAGAGAGAATTTCAGATACAAGAACAAATGTTTTCTTAGACCCGATTGTTGATGCTCAAACAAAATCTGAGGATGAATTTGCTCACATACTAGGGAAAGTTAAATTTGCGGCCAACCAACCTTCCGCAATATTATTGATTGATAGTGATTTAAAGAAAAAATAATTTTTTTTCCAATCTTGTTTGAGCAATTGTTCTTTCACTTTTCTCAAGGAGTAAACTAGCAAAACTAATATTCTCAATGGTCCTATTTTTTAAAAATTGGGCTATTGAATGTATCTCTTTTAATCTTTTTGAGATATTATTATTTTCATAAAATAATCTTTCTCGCAAGCCATCATGTAAAGTGTTGCTATAAGTTTGTTTAATATTCTCTATCCTGTTAGCTAGTGAATCAACTTCCACTAATAAGTTACTTGTTATGGATTCGGATATATACATAATTAGGTTTAGAGTGGTGAGGCTTCAATAAAAGAAGGAGCTACACTTACTGTTTGTGTTCCGATTGGAGCTATTAATAACTCTGATGAGCGGAGCTTTGAAATTAATCTTGTAGATGTTACCCGTGTTGAACCTATCAATTCTCCGATCCTTTCATGAGTCAGTCTAAAAGGTAATTCGCACCATTGACCGCATCTCCTCCCGAGACGGTTCACTAATATTGAAAATAGAGCTTGAAGTCTTTGCTCTGCATTCCCTAGATGTCTGATTCTTAAAAGTTGAAGAGTCCATTCATTAACAGCGTCAAATCCTGAGTTTTCAGCAATATGAACATTACTATGAAAGGATAAATCAGTTAAAGCTTCTACACAAACTCCTTCACTGCATAATAAATCAGTTCTTAATTGATCTCCAGATTGTAAGAAAGCAAGAGTCATTCCTTCTGTTTCTTCACATGGGCAATATACTCTTGCAATACCACTCTCAACCTCAAGACAGGTTCCCTTTGGTCTTGATGATGGATCTATAAGAACTGACTGACCTGTTATTATTCGAACTGTTTTTGATGAAAACTCTCCATAATTATGGAAATTCATATTAATTAAATTTTGATAATGAGAATTATTATCAATTATGTATCAAATTATTCCTTATTGCAATAGATTCTCATTATCATGTTCTGTTTTGAATTTTTTCTTAACATAATTTATTTGAATATAATTCAAATAGGAATTGTAAATTTTAAAATTTAATATGAGCTCTAATAAAATCTGTTTAAATTGCGGTAGTTCCGATCTTGTCTCTGACAGATCATTGGGAGGTAGGATGGTCTGCTTTAAATGTGGTTCCTCTTCATTTAAAAATAAATCTTTTACACTTATCCAAAACAAAAAGATTCTTTATTTGTTAATTGCCTTAGTTGTTCTAATCATTGTGCTTCTCTAGTTTTTCTATAAATATGCCAATAGCCTTTATATTTAATAACATCGATATTGATATCAAATAAAATACTTAAATTTTTGCTATTTAAAGTTTCACTTTGCGTTCCATCTGCAATTATCATTCTGTCTTTTAACATTATTATCCTGTTGTATATCTCTGTAATGATTGATACATCATGAGTTATGCAAATTATTTTTGTATTTAATTTAGTTAACTTACTAATTTGATCTGTTACAAAAAATTTTGATTTTAAATCTAAATTAGCAATTGGTTCATCTAGTATTAAGATCTCTGGATTTTTAACTAAAGCTCTTGCAATTAGAACAATTTGTTTTTCACCTTCAGATAAATGAGAAAAAATTCTATGAGATAAATTTGTTAATAACATCTTATTTATGAGATTTTCTGCCAAATATATATCCTTTTCAGATTTATGGGATATTTTGCCATACTTCCCATATAAGCCACTAATAATTAAATCAAATACCGTTGTGTTTTTATTTATTCTTGCCTTAACATCGTAATTTACTGTACTAATCTTTTTTCTAAGTTCCCAAATATTAATAAGTTCTTTATTAAATAGTTTAAAAACTGTATCTTTCTTTAAAACTGGATATATGTTTCTATTTATTAATTCTAATAAAGATGATTTTCCTGAGCCATTAGGTCCAATCAAAATTACATTTTCACTATATTTAAGTTTTAAATTTAAATTTTTAACAACCTCATATTCATTTTTAAAGCAACTAATATTTTTTGCTTCAAGCCAACAGTCATTAGTCACTAAAATTTGTTACTCCAGAATGTGAATAACTGTATTGAGCTAAGAACGAATATTAAAAGATAAAGCCAATTAAGCCAAGCGGGTCGATCAACTTTTTTCATATAAATTATATTATGAGCAACAAAAGCAAAAGTGGTGCTGCATATCTTATAAATGTTTTTCTTATTATGTTTATATTATTAATAACTTCCAATTTCTTGATTTCTGGAGGATATTTGAAAATTATCTCATCATAAACATTTAGTTCCTTATTTTTGTTTATGTGTTTCCAAGGAGTATCCTTTTCTTCAGATCTCTTATACCAGTTCCAGAAATAATTTATTATTCTGTCTTCACCTAGTAATTTTATCTCGTCATTTTTAATTAAGCCTAATTTTTGATTATAAGTTTGGGTTTTAAGAATCATATAATCCTCATCAAATATTTTATAAAAAATCTTTTTTTGAATCTCTTTAAATAATATTAAGTTATTAAGAAATTTGTTTTTAAGGAATTTCCTATAATGTCTCACAATTACTCTCGCTTTATTATCTCCTAAGGGAATATGATCAAGGACTTGCACGTATCGAGAAACAGCTGGATCTCCTTTATAGATTAAAATCCTTCCGGGTGGAATATACTTTATTCTTATAAATTCTTTTGTTGGATTGTTTTTATAGAAATATATACTCTCAATATATTTTGGATTGATATTTATTTTTTGATTAAAACTTACGAGTACATTTTTATTTACATCTTTGTCTGGAATTGTATCTCCATGCACCCAAAATATATGAAGAATATCCAAATGATTTTCGATAATTCTTGACCAATCACATTTAAAATCAACTAATACCTCTTCCGATACGGAGTCTCTAAAAGAAAATCCATTAGCATTTAATTCATAATTACTGATTAATGAATCATGGTTAAAATTATTTAAATCTGTCTCTGACTTGTCAGTAAAATAGATAAAAATATAATTATCCTTCTCTAGTGCCTTGTATTGAGATAAGTGAATTCTCTTTGCATAATTATCATAATTATTATCAACTATATGACTACAAGTTATCCTATCTATGTTTTGACAATTTCCTTGAGAACTGAATCTTGCTCCATGGTATGGGCATGTTAATTCACCATTAGAAATTGAACCTCCATAAAATGAGGAGCCTCTATGAGGGCATATGTTTTTTATACATCTAATATTATTTTTCTTATCTCTAAAAAGAAGAAGAGGTTCATCAAACAATGAGAAATAATGAATCTTATTTTTTTGAAGCTCCTTTGAAGGACAAATTGCATACCAACCATATAAACCTAATTTTAATTCATTTTGCTTTTCTCTTACCTCTAAATTATCGATATTAACGACAGTTCCTTTTTTAAAAGGTTTTAAAACCGTATTAATGTCTTTAGCTTTAAAAAAATTAATTTGCTTATTTTCCATAAACTAATATCTTTTTTTAATTGACCAGTTATCTTTCGGAACTATAACTCAAGTAAATAATCAATTTCTGATATAAGAAAAATTCTCTATCATTTGTAGCAATATTTGGATAAAAAATTTTTAATTATCATCACCTAATTAAATTATGTATCTTTTGATCAAGTTTTAAGTATATTTTTACTCTACGCCTGTGGTTTTTAAGTTTTTATATGATTTATATAGTTTTTATAGATATAAATCTTTCTAAATAACTCTAACTAAATATTTATAATTCTTGTTTACCCCTAATTCTTCATGTTTTTTTAAATGAGATTGATTATTAGATCTCTTTAATGTAAATTAAATAAAAAATTTTTTGGTACTCAATGATAAAAAATTTTTTGAATTTTCTAATATTATTTCTTTTATTGATATTCGGAAATCCAGCTTATCCTGATGACTTTTCAGCAAAGGCTGTTGAAAAATATACTTTAAAAATTTCGAGGAAGTTTGCGAATACTTATTGTAATTCTACTAAATTTGGTATTTCTAAAGATGGCGCTTTGAAATTTTCAATAGGAGAGACAAATAAAGAATTTTCAAATAATAGATTAAATAAATTCATCGACTTTGAACTACTTAATAAAAATATCATTTTAAGCCTTGAAAATAATTGCCAGATAATCGACTTTCCAGAATATGAATTAGACAAATTAACATTCAAAAATTAAATTTTTAATATTTCTTAAAATGTAGCTTTATTTTCTTCCTATCCAATCATTTGGCTTCTCCATCATCCAGTCAAAAACACCCTTTGCATCAAGATTTTTAGAGGCAATTATGAATAATATTGGGAATAACAACAATACTATTCCAATTACAAATAATTCTAATTTCCCTATTCCAATTTCTTTAAATGTTAAAGCAAAAGTTTCAATCATTTTTAGATTGTAATATGAGTTTCTTGATTAATAATAGTTTATAAATCACGATCGGATGAAATTTTCTAGATGTGAATATTAATTCATTAATTATGATTAAACCAAGTTTAAATTATGTACAAAGTACCTATTTAAGGACTCATATTATTCAAATAACGTATATAAATAGATTACTTTATTAATGACGTTTAATTCACTAATTTTTTTTATTGCATCAGTTTACCATTAATGATTATTTTCTCAATAACTAAGGCTTTATTAAAAACGAAGAAGAGAAGTGCATAATCTATTTATAAAATGATTGACGATTTAGAAAAAAATATATTTATTAGATTAATTCTTATTTCTAAATCCCAATTGAATTTTAATAAATGAAAGTTATTTTCACTTATTAATTAAATTAATCAAATTCTATTCCAACCTCTTCTTTAGCATCTCTATCTAAATCAGGAAGATGTGGTTCTACCCAGTGTTCTTTATTATCTATACCAGCTGCATTGACATAGTTCATAATGTGTTGGTCAACTTGCTTATATAAGTCGTGGAGGTTTAAGTCCATCCGAATGTCATGAGCAATCTCTGAAACTTGTTGTTCAGTTAGACAATGATCGGGGTGTAATAAGTCACAACAAGGAATTCTTTTTTCAATCAACTCATTTATGTTGAGCTTTATTTCGTAATCTTGATGTACAGTCATAACTGTATGCATTAGTTATTAATAATATTAATTACTCTTTAATTTATTTACGCGTTCGGTTATGAAATGAAGTTGTTTGGTGCAATGATTTTATTTTTTCATTCCTTTATTCTTAAATATTAAATGAAATAAGATGAAAATTGAAACTACACTTGCATTAATATGTTTATATGTTTGAGTTAAATAAAAAAGAAATTAATTATGAAGTCCTTAAGGTTTAGTAGAGATACTAATATTTACTTTCCATACATATTTGATAAATTTAAAAAGAAGCAATCTAGTGGAGGACCATTCGTAACGTGGTTCCTTGTGTGGTATTTAGGCTCTTCAATACTATTATTACTAAGCTTACATTCTTATTATATGGGATTTGGTCAATAATAATATACGCAATTTAAATAATCCTAATTATATAAATAGGTCTTCTAAGTCCTTATACAAATCATCTTGATCTATTTGATCACTTGGAGAATCTAGTTTCTCTACTTCAACTAAAGAAACTTCATCTTTAGACTTGTAATAAAGATATCCAATAGCCCCGAACAAAAGTGTGAAAGGTATGATCATAAGAAAAATTATTGACTTGTATTGAATATAGTGCAACACTTACTTTAGTCAAGTGCCGAACTTTTATATGCCTACTAAGAAGACGAGAGTTGGTTTTATCCCGAGAACAGATGTGTTGGATCTAATAAATAAATTAAGTTTTGAAAGCAATTTAAGTATTTCTAAAATTGTAAACATTCTAGTAGAAGAAGCACTATATAAAAGAGGAATATTCAATATAAAGAATGGAAAAGTTTTAAATTATGAGAAAGGAATTAATTTAGTTATGGAAAATCGAATAAAGATAAAAAATGATGATAATGATTTCACTAATGAATTTAATAATATTAAAAATACTGAGAATGAATATATTAAAGATACGAGCGATGGATTTATTGACAAGGAAATTTATGCAAAATTTTTAATGTTCCTTCAATTTCAAGAAAAGATGAAAAAAAGTGGTTAACTAAATTAGTGTTGCACTGTTCAGTAAAGTTAGGTACTATTTAGGTATGTATTTTTGGATGGATGAGTCATAGCCAAATATTTATTTCCTGGGCATAGAAAATAAATATTTGGTTATTTTTATGCTCTTTTTCCTTTAACTTTTATTATGAATTCTTATACTCAGGAATTAAAGCTTAACCTACTTCCTCCAGATAAATTATATTGTGATTTTACTTATTGGAGCTCTTTGTTTACTGAAGATATGTCCATCCTTTGGGAAAAAGGTCATTGTGTTCCATTAAAGAAGCTTCCACCAAAAGTCTCAGATATGATATTCCCTTATTTATTACTAGCTTTATCAGACTACAAAATTTTGAACAAAAAATATTTGAAAGGAATTGGACTTGATAACTTATTAAACCTATGGTTTGATAAATATTCTTTGAATAAGAATGGTTATTTCCAACTTACAACTCCATCAAGAAAAAGTTTAATTTAAATAATAATAAATTTTAAGATTAAATTTATATTCGAAAGCATTTGAAGAACCAATAGTTAAATATTTTGGAATTTGAAAAAATTATTTTATGAATAAAGATAGTAAATTTCCTTATCTAATACTCAATTAAGTCAATTAAATCTTTATTTCCATAAAACTTTTTTTGATTTTTTAATGATTTAGTTTTAGAAATTGCTTATTTTGCATTCAGCAACAAATTATTCACTAATTTATAGCCGATACAAACTTATAATTTTTATGAAAAATCTGTAAACCACATAAAAAGATTTAAGTTGAATTTTGTACAATATATAAATAAAAATAAATATAAATATTGGCTATAAATATATTCTGCAAATTACACAGGTAAGTATTTAAAAGGTTTTACTAATTACTTCTTAAAAAGTATCCCAAAATATAAATTAAATAACTTTAAAAAGTAATTGTAGTTGAAATAAATTGACTTTCAAATTATTAAATAAAAAAGATTAATTTATTTATTTAAAGCGGATAACTTATGTTGTGAGATTGACTTAAGTTCACTCTTTTCTTTGGCAATGGAATATTAAAGTGGCAAATTAAGTCGCAATTATTTTTTGAATCAAATTTATATATCAATTTTGAAACTATTTTAAGATTCTATATTGTTAATTAATTTAGGTTCAATATTTATAAATTACCATTCACTTACTTACAAATAAAATAAGACCACGAGTTAAGATAATTGCAACTGCGAAAAGATAAATCCAAAACAACACCATACTTATTTTGTTCTCTAAATTACCTCTGTGATAATCGTCTTTCATTAATATTTAATCGCAATATTATATTAAGCATAAATGGAATTCTATATTCCTATCAATAATTGTAACTTCCTGGAATTTAATTTTTTTTCAAAACCATTTGTGTGATATTTCTCACTAATTTATAGCTATATCCTTACTTTTTGACTTATAAGATCTCTCCATAAACAAGCCATTATATAAATTAATAGTGAGATTGAAAAAATTAAAAAAAATGTGGTAGTAGTCATGTTGTTTTTTATTTAAGAAATCTTCTTAGTGCTGAGTCGTAACAGATAGTGAAATATATGTTTAATCTATTAAATCTTAAAATGGTCTAATTTAATAAATTAACTTGAGTCGTATTTATGACCTAACTGTTTTGTCTAGGTCATATTCTTCAGATTTATTTGATTGACATTTAGTATCATCCTCAGCACACTCGATTGCTGCTTTTTTGTCAATGTGACTGCTGCATCCCCCTGCGATAACTGGTAAACTAATTGTCGTTGTGAATCCAGTCAAACATATAAAGGATGTATACAGAATAATTTTTTTCATCTATTTATTACTTTATGTAAACTTATTATGTTACATTAAATTCACAATCGTGAGTAAATAAAAGACAAGTTTGAATTTGATTGGATTTTTTAATGAATTGAAGTTTATGTGTTTTTAAATTTGTTGATTGATATGGAAAATACTTGATTATTGCTTTTTTAAAAATAAGTTATTAAAAAAAAAAGACTCATGCAAATAATGCCGAGCCTAGGTGATGGGGACTTTTATTATTGCAGAAATTTTTATAGAGATCAACCCCAGAAATAGTGCAAATTATTTCTTTTAAATCACAACATGTTGCTTCGTGAAGATTAATTTCGATATATCTTTTTTTAAAAGACTGATTGATTAAGACTAATCAGTTTTTAAGCTTCTAATGAAGTTAATTTTTATTATGTAAAGTACATAATTAATCATTAATTTCCAAAATTACTTTTGGACGAAGAATATTTTATACTTTATTTTTATTTGAGTAAACGTGTAGAAATTATCCCTCTATTTTGTTTTTGGTTAAGTTATAAAAATTATAAGGTTTGAGAACTTAATTTGCTAGTATTTTAATGGCTTTATTAGTAACAAGCTTAATCTCTGAGCCACATTGAAATCCATATCTTTTTAGTCAAAACTTTTAATCTTCCAGACTTTAAATTTCATTTTGCTTTTCTTATTAAAATTTTATGTTTATATTATTTTTGTAATCATTTTCATGATTAGTCTTGATGCTGTTAAGACAAAAAGTAAATTCGAATAAATTGAACCAAAGTATAAAGTCATACCTGTTCAAATTCAACCAAAATATGAAAACAAAATAGAATCAAGACAATGATTTTGGCAAAGTGACTAAAAGTAAATTATAAATAATTACTATCTATAAGTAAAGATTTTGATTTCTATCGTAGGAAGTTAATTTCTTTTTCTCTTTTTTGAGACTAAACAATATAAAAGCTTGCTTATATCCCTAAAAGCAAGCTCATGACGATTTAATTTTTAAATATTTATGCTGGCAATCTACAATCAAGTTCTATTATTCCCTCATCCATAAGGCGACCAATTTTTAAAACTAGTGCCATATCTAATCTTGAGAAATCTGATTGGTGATTTGTAATCCAATCTAATTCAGCTAAAGTTATTACTCCAGTAGTATTAACTTTGAGGAATAGTAATCCTAAATTCATTTGCGATTAATTAGTTGCTTTTTTTCCTTTAGCAATCATCAGTACTGGTACTAAAAGATATGCAAAGAATGAGATTAAAAAAATATCTAAATTCATTTTTAAAAGATCCCAGGTATGATCCAGCCAAATAAGCCGTAATTTACCACTAATGCGAAGAATCCCATCATTGCCATTCTTCCATTAGTTTTTTCTGCATTTTGCCAATAGCTAGATTTTGAGTTTTCCATTTTTTGTTTTAGTTATTTAAAATTTGTATTTAAACGAAACCAGGAATGATTTGACCTGTTGTTAGATATGCACCAATTGCAGCTATAAGTCCGATCATTGCAAATCTACCGTTAAGAGTTTCTGCAACAACTTTTTCCTTCTCGATTGTTTTAGTTTTTGTGTTTGAATTTGTCATTTGATTTTTGTTTGAGTAAATTAAATTTTCTTCTTGAAATTGTTTAGTTAGGGAAGCAACGAGTAAAGCAGTTAGAAATACTATTAAAATCAAAAAAACTGCTAGTGGACTCATTAAAAAATACCTGGAATGATTTGGCCTGTTGTTACGTACGCACCTAATAATGCTACGAAACCGATCATCGCCCAACGACCATTAACTTTTTCTGCATTTTGAGGGTAACCGTCATAAGAAACTGACTCATCTATGTAAGGACGAGTTTCTGAAGGAAACATATTTTGTCTTCCGCCAGACTCAGTTGTAGTGTATGAAGAATTTGACATTAGAAGAAACCAGGAATTATTTGACCAGTTGTTACGTATGCGCCAACTGCTGCTACGAAACCAAGCATTGCTGCTAAGCCATTAAATCTTTCTGCGTCAGGTGTCATAATTAGAATGTGATTATGTAAACAAATATAACACAACTATTAATGAATGTAAAGAAATTAGTCAGTATACATGTATATGTAGCTATATTCATACAGTTACGATACATTAATGTATATTTTTTTAGTTAAATCTACAATTCATTGAAGATAGGCAAGATTTAGGTGCAACATAAGCAATTATTTATGAAACTTTTTATAAATAGACAATGCTTTTATTCTTGGGATACTTAATCCAAGCCAAAATTAAATATTTTAGATAATGAAAGATAAAGTAAACAAAGAAGAATCTGAAAGATAAATAAAATTATTTGTGAATATTTAGATAAATTAAGTAATTAATTCATTGTATTTTTCATGACTTTCATATTATGAAATTAACATTAAATTATATCGATACCATGTTTGATTATGATTTGAATAAATAAGATTTTATCCACTTTTTTAAGCAAATTTTAAAACATTTTCGATATTCCTCCAGAAATTTAACTCATTTAATTTTGATCTTAACGGAGAATAAATTAGCTTATGTTTTTATCAACTATCTTCTTTTAGTATCAATTTAAGTTGCTCAGTATCTAACTGCTCTAAATAATTTCTCATTGCTAGCCAAGATCTTTGGCTTTCTAACTTTCCGCTTTTCTTAAATAAATTTGCGGAAACTTGATCTACTAATACTTTATGTGTAATATGCATAATCTTCATCTAGCTTAATTACTACTCCATTAAAATATTCAAATAATAATTTTAATGGGTCATGAACAGATACTTTTCTATTCTTTTTAAACAGTTTCTTTTTGATTGGATTTAAATTCGTCATGCTTATTCTTGAAATTGGTTCGTTACTTCAGTCCATCCTCCAGCTATAAGTTCATTCCATGTTTCAAACGCAGCGTCAAGATCGTGAAGTCTTCTGTTTTTAAGTCCTGCAGGTTCTCCTAGATGATTTGCATAGAAGAGATGGGTATAGACTTTAATGTTGTTCTGCGCTGATTTCTTGGACTTTTCAAATAAGATCAAAAAGCTGCTTTGTGGGTTAAGTAACCAGCAATTTGGGGTGTCATCACGACTGCTATAAGAAAAATTAGACCAAACATTAGCTTCTCCAAGAGTCATTACTAAGTAATACAGGTGTACTAATAATATAAGTGTATTGAATATAAATCGTCAAGTATTTATTTCTGATCTTTTTCTCGCAATTCAGGAAAGCAATTAGCAATATGGATTAAATCGTAAACCTCTTCATTATCATATTTTTTATCTGGAACTCCACTTCCTACTTCTATACCTTTAGCTTTCATCTTCTCCAAGATCAACTCCTTCCTTTGTTGACTAGTCATTGACTTAAATTTATTTCTTCTTTCTTCTTTGTTCACTAGATTTTGTTGTTGTTGCTGTTGATCTACTACGGATTTCTTAAATTTTAGTTTTATTGCAAGTCTATGAATAGCCGACCATGTTGCAGTTTTCTGTTTAGATAATACAAGTATTTGTTCTTTGTTTGTGGGACTTAAATTATATTTTTTTAATATTTTCCAAGTGCTAAAGGGTTAATTAAATTATTCATTTCGTAATTTCCTTATATAAATAATAGAATGTTATTCTTATAAATTAACTATCGGAGTGGACTAAATCTTCTTGGAGTTAATAGATTTTAGCTCATTTTAAATTTATAGTCATAGAAATCTAGAGTGGCAACACAAGTATGTTTGAGACAGACTAGAAATTGTCTAAAATATCTTTATCTAGCTTTGTCTCGATCATTTTTTAAACATTTTATCCATTTATCAATTCAGTTGTTGATCCTCTATCCGTATATAGAAGTACCTCAAACCGTACATTTATGTTAGACGGATAATTAGCCCACCTAGTTAGAACATAGTAGTAGTAGTCAAAATTTTAAATGCCTTCAATACCTATCAAATCTTGTAAAAAATATGTACTAAGTTACAAAGATTCATCAAACAGCACACATCAATTAGGATTTTATGCTCGGGATGCATACGATTGCTTGATGCTTGCAAGAGAGTTTAATTCTTATGTCCATGATCATCCACGTTCTGTGGTCAGAATCCAAGAGAAATTTTGAGGTTATTATGAATTTAAAAGCATCACCATTCGCAATTCAAGATAAAAATTAAGGGATCTTGATCTGGCAAAGGAATATCCAATTCTTAAGGGATTTAAAGAAAATTCAGGGAGTTCAATAGACTTAACTGAATATTTGGATAAAAAATGGGAATTGAATCCATCTTACCCGCATTGCTTGAAATACAACGATTAGCTCAATAGACATCTTTTTCTTAAACTCATTTAATAAGAATTTATTTAGTATTTTGTACTTATTGAATCTAATAAAAACTTTAACTAAACTTTTAAAAATAATATAAATTTGTGGAAACTTATGAGTGGAGATTATGAGACATTAGAAGTCAATCAACCTAAGATTTCTTATTTTAAGAATAGATCAAAAGATCATACTTTATGGCTAGATGAAATGATTAATAAGATTGAAGATATGAAGAACAACATATCTGATGCAGCATAGTCTAAGAAGACTATAGTTTAATCCTAGTTAATATCTTTCCTTTTTTTTTCTTCTTCTTCTTCTCTTTCTTTTTATTCTTCACTTTTTCATAAACCTTGTCTGCCTTTTCTTCAATAACATCTACCTTGCTTGAGTTCTCCTTTATAGTTTTGTTTCACTTCTTTAACTACAGTATGCTTTGCCTAAATAATCTTAATTGATTATTATTTAACTAAAGTTTTTTTGCTTTTCCCTTCTCAACTCCAAATTTACCTTTGATATTATTAGCTATTAAAATAAGCACAGGAATATAAGCTAAACCACATATTACTATTCTTAATTCTGAATAATCAATTTATAAGTTAAAAAAATTTTGATATGTCCAAAAATGACTATTTTTTTTATATTAGTTAGATTTCTTACTAGAATTGTTTGATATAAATTGATTCGGTAAATTTACTTATTGATAATAATCAATTAGCAGAGTTATATTCATAATCGAAATTTGTAATAGGATATTATTAGATGATTAGATTTTTCAAACTACTTAAAAGAAGAATTGATATTTATAGATCAGAGACTCAATTGAAATTTATTTTAGAAAATCATGAGAGCTAGATATATCTGAAATTTAATTCAAAATCTTTAAGATTATTATTAGAAATAGCCGTCTGTATTTTGGTATTTGTTATTTAGTTATTTTTTCCTGTTTTTCTTATCTTTTCTTCATTTTTTCATATTCCAAAGTCAGAACTCCTAAACGCCACGCATCCTTTAATCCTCTCGCACCTTTCATTAAAAGTTTTACCTCTGAAGGTGTATGTTATTTCATTTTCAAGAACTCTTTCTGCCATAATGTGTCATTCCATTTAGTGTTCATACTTTAAAAGCTACCACCAACCATCATCAAACTTTTTTCCTTTTGGCCTATAAAATTTCTATATTTAGAATAGGTAACCTTTTCTTTATATTTCTCCTCTATTTTGTTTTTAAGTTCATCAAGATATCTGTTTCCAAAGTTTTCAGGACTGCATTTTAACTAAATAGATAATCTCCGTAAGTTCCTTAGTTCCTCTCCTTTTCCGTCTTTATGTATTCCTAATGGAATTAATCTCTGAGATTAAGATTCAGCATGAAGTTTTCTTTCTCTTTGTAAACTGCCTATAAATTCAACTACAAAAAAAGCAGCCCTAAAGCTGCTTTTAATTGGTGGCGGGGAGAAGATTTGAACTTCCGACCTTCGGGTTATGAGCCCGACGAGCTACCAGACTGCTCTACCCCGCGGCATATACACAGCATACATCTGAATGGGTTGTTTTTATTGTTTTTTTAGGATTCTTGGAATTTTAATTGACCTTTTACTTCAATTTGAACTCCTTCAGGTAATTT
>QCUP01000003.1 GCA_003208885.1 Prochlorococcus sp. AG-679-K21
TTTGTTTATTAGAAGAAGGAGAAGAATCTTTAAGAGGGGAATTATTTGATTGTCTAGAAACTTCTTGATTAGGTGATGGCCGAGAACCTCTTTTAATATCACTTCTTGATGATCTTCTGTCTCCAAAACTGCCTCTTCTATCCTCATTACTCATTCTATTATCTTCAGACCAACTTCTTCTTCTCTTTGGTTCATCATTCTCAAATTGATTAGACTCTCTTAAAGAAGCACGCCTCCTGCTTACTGCAGACTCAGGGATAGCTCTTGATATATTTCTCCTTTGCGATCTACGTACCATGTAATCATCTTCTAAGTCATCATCTTGAGGTTTAAATCTTCTTGAAGGGCTATTAGAATCTTCAAATTGATCATAATCATCATTAAATCTATTTCTGGAAGAATTTCTAGGCATATCTGGAATCTGATCATCTTCAAAATAAGAAGATCTTCTTGCTTGGTCAGTTGCAACACCTCTTAATCGAACACTTTCATATGCAAAGAATACAGTCGTTCCTGCTAATAAAAACTGCCCAAATTGTAAAATAGGATCTAATCTCCATCCTTGGAAAAATAATATCCCTCCACATAAAAGACCTATTGCTGCAAAGAAAACATCATAATCTCTTGCCAGAGCAGGTTTAAATGACCTCAGGAAATATAGGCCACCTCCACATACAGCTAGTACGATGCCTACAATACTCGCCCAATTTAGACTAGCATTGACCACTTTTTTTCTCCAAAACTTAATTTTTAAGGTGCAAAAAAAGCACCCTTACATATAGTTTACTTAAAACTTTTATAAAAACTAGCGTCTACGTGTAGCTGTAGTACGTTCAAGCGAATCTTTTTGGCTAACAAAAATCAAAAATGCTGCTGCTGGAATTACTATAAGTAACGCTGCTGCGAAGAAACTCGCTATCATATTGAAACCAGAACTTCCGGCAACTTCTGGGGAAACATCAGCCGCTAATATTAGATTTGAAATTTGAATCACTTTTTTAAAATTTAATTCTGAATTTATAATACGAATTAAATCCTAACTTATGGGATATTTATTAAGATGGATTAAACAATTGTCATCTCATTGTCTCAAAACTATTTACACGTTTTAGATCTAACGCTAGGAATTCTTTTATCATTTCTAACGATAGTCTTTTTAATAAGATTAATATTAACTTGGTACCCAAAAGTTGATTTAAATAGGGGGTTTTGGTTATTAATTGCTATCCCAACAAGTTTTATTTTAAACTTTACAAGAAAACTAATCCCTCCAATTGGGGGAGTAGATGTAGGTCCAGTCATTTGGATAGGAATAATAAGTTTCCTAAGAGAAATATTAGTTGGTCAGCAAGGTTTAATCAAATTAGCTATTCAAAAGAGCATAAATTGAGAAAGAAGCAAATTGAATTCAATAGTTAGGTAATAATTCTTCTTCAACGTATTTTGTATGAATTTTACCTTCCATAAATTTCGTTTTATTGAGAAGGGTTAAATGAAAGTTAATTGTTGTTGGAATACCTGTTACTGCGCATTCATTTAAAGCTCTATTCATTCTTTTGATAGCAGAATTACGATCTTTACCCCAAACTATTAATTTTCCTATAAGTGAATCATAAAATGGAGGGATCTCATAACCAGTATAAACATGACTATCAACCCTTACTCCAGGGCCCCCTGGAGGAAGCCATCCAGTTATTTTTCCAGGTGATGGGCGAAAATTATGTGAGGGATCCTCGGCATTAATTCTGCATTCAATAGCATGACCGTTTAATTGAATATCATTTTGAGTCAATCCTAAATTGTCACCTCCAGCTATTTTTATTTGTTCAGCGATTAGATCAACACCAGTAACCATCTCAGTTACAGGGTGTTCTACTTGAATCCTAGTATTCATCTCCATAAAGTAAAAATTATCATCATCATCTACTAAAAATTCAACAGTTCCCGCCCCTTCATAACAAATACTTTTTGCAGCAGCAATGGCTGCGTTACCCATTTTTTTTCTAAGAGAATGGTTAATAGCTGGACTAGGGGACTCTTCTAATAATTTTTGGTGTCTCCTTTGTACAGAACAATCTCTCTCTCCTAGATGAACCACATTACCTGACCTATCAGCAAGGATTTGAATTTCTACATGTCTTGGCTTTTTTATAAATTTCTCCATATATAAACCATCATTACCAAAGGCCGCTTCTGCTTCTCCTTGGGCTGCTTTAAACATTTTTTCTAAATTAGCCTTATTTTCAACTAATCTCATGCCTCTACCACCCCCTCCAGCTGTGGCTTTAATTATGACAGGATATCCAATGTCTTTTGCCATTTGGTAAGCCTCTTCAACACTCGATAATAAACCTTTACTTCCTGGAACAGTGGGGACTCCGACTCTCTCCATTGTCTCTTTAGCTGTAGATTTATCTCCCATTGATCTAATAGCATTAGGAGATGGTCCAATGAAAGTTATGCCATGATCATTACACATTTCCGCAAATTTATCATTCTCCGCAAGAAAACCATAACCTGGATGAATAGCATCAACTCCTCTTGATGTAGCAGCAGCTAAGATATTAGGAATATTTAAATAACTCTTGTTACTTAGTGAGTCCCCAACACAAACTGCCTCATCTGCTAATTGCACATGCAATGCCTTTTTATCTACGGTGCTATACACAGCAACAGTTGCAATATCAAGCTCTCTACAACTTCTGATAATTCGTAAAGCTATTTCTCCACGATTAGCAATTAAAACTTTTTCAACCATTACACAATTAAATTGAAGAAATGAAAATTAATTTAAATTGAAAATACTTTAAAAAGTATTCAATAGAATTTTTGAATTTCAAGAATGCATTGGTTAACAATACAACCTAAAACGTTATATGTGGATAATTATTTAATTATGCAATAGAAAAAATCAATTATTACAGGTATTTAAAACTTAGTTAATTAAAAATAAATCCTTTAAGAATTTAATCCGAGCAGATTAACAAAACATCATCGCAAATTAATGCGATTAATGTATGATAACTTTGTGGTTTAAGAACAACCTTGTACTCGAAAACCCATTAGCGGACGTGGCGGAATTGGTAGACGCGCACGTCTAAGGAGCGTGTGGCTTAGGCCTTGCGAGTTCAAGTCTCGCCGTCCGCATTTAATGTATTTTGGATTGACTGCAATGAAAAAAAAATCAATTGCAGTTGTAATTATATCTAATGGGCCTGGTGAATTATCAACGTGGGTAAGACCAGTAGTGGATTATCTAAATAAGATAAATGATACTTCGAAAAATATTGATAAATTAAATTTCTCAATAAGATTAGTTTTAGTGCCATGTCCAAATGCTACTGGTAAAGAATATGAAGTTGCTAAATCATGGCGGAAATTTGAATTAGTTACAGAAGCAAAGACTTTTTGGAAATTGTTAATCAGTCCTTATCAATTTGCAAAATGGCCTCAAAAAGGAATCGTTATTTTTCTTGGAGGTGATCAATTTTGGAGTGTTTTGTTAGCAAAAAGATTAGGTTATGACAACATCACATATGCAGAATGGATTTCAAGATGGCCACGTTGGAATAATGTAATTGCAGCAATGAATAAAAACGTCAAGGAAAGCATTCCTCCAAGATATAGATATAAATGTAAAATAATTGGGGATTTAATGGCAGACATTACGGATAAAAAAGAAATTACTTTCAATCTTGATGAAAAAAAATGGATTGCTTTACTACCAGGTTCTAAGAAAGCAAAGCTCACGGTAGGTATTCCTTTCTTTCTTGAAATGGCTGATCATATTCATAACAAAAATAAAAATATTAATTTAATTATTCCTATAGCACCAACTACAAGTACAAGCGAATATTTATTCTTCCAAAGTAATAAAAATCCTATTACTAAGCATTATTCATCACAAATAAAACAAATTAAACATATTAAAAGTTCGATTTTTGATTATGTCATTGAAACATCAAATAATACAAAAATTTATTTAATTAATAAACATCCATGCTATGAAATACTAAAAAAATGTGACCTTGCAATTACCACAGTTGGAGCAAATACTGCTGAATTAGCTTCGCTTACTTTACCCATGATAGTTGTTCTACCCACCCAACATTTGAATGTAATGAACGCTTGGGACGGTGTCTTCGGAATAATTGGGAAGATTTCTTTTATCAATAAATTCTTTACTTTTATAATTAAAAATTGGTACTTAAAGCAGAAAAAATTTTTTGCATGGCCAAATATAAAAGCTAACAAGTTAATTATTCCAGAAAGAATAGGTAACATATCACCTAAACAAATAGCTAATGAAGCTATATTTCTAATAAACAATAAGAAATATTTAAGAGAGCAAAGAGATATCTTATCAAAACAACGAGGAAAAACTGGTGCAGTTAAAAAATTAGCTTACATAATTTTTAATTCGATCAAAAAACTCAGTTAATTAACAAATAATTACCAAGGATCATCAATTTCTACAGATTCTGATTGAGGATTTTCTATTACTATCTTTTTCTCTTCAACAGGTTCAATATCTAAAGGTTCTTGTGACCTTTGAATCGGTCTCTTTGAAGCCCGGTTGGACATAGATGGACTTTTAACAACAAATTCTGTAATATTTTCTCCATCATTTTGATTATCTAATTGTTCAGAGGAGTCATTGTCCAAATAAAGTTGTTTTTTATTATTTATTTTTTCTTTTGCAGTTTCAATTTCTACATATTCAAGTTCTTCTTCATACTCTTCTTCTATAAGTTCTTCTTCTTTAATTTCTTCTATAAAATTATTTTGTTCCTCTGATTCAGAACCTGACAATAGCTGATTCTCCACTGGTACGAGATTTGCTGTATACCTATTAGCTTCCCTTTCTTCCCAAGAAGAACCTCCGACCCCAAGTTTCTCTAGTAATCCACTACTAAGTTGATTCAGTTTTTCCTCTGCGCCTTCATAAACAATTATTCTGTCAGTACCACTACTGACTATCTCATCTACAGGAATTTCCCAAGTACTTAAAACACCTTCACCTAAAAGAGGAACTCCTACTGCACCCATCACAAGAGAAATTAAATCCCCCGTCTCAATATCGAACGAAAATCCAAGAACTCTTCCAAGAAGCTCACCAGATTCCGTAATTACCTGACAATTTATAACTTTTCCATATCTTTCAGGAGAAAAACCATCGCTCAAAGAATCTAAAGAATCCACCAAAATGACATCGCCAACTTGCTTTATGCTTTCAAGAGGCATCCACTTAGGTAAACCTGGCAAAAATCTTGTGAGGGGATTATCTCTAAGACCTAAAGCGACTACCTCTCTTCTATCAATATCAACAACTACTTCACCTACAACCCCTAATCTCTTACCAGTATCAGTAGTAATAACCTGAGTCCCCATAAGTTCCGACCTTAACCATAGACGTTCGCTAGGTACGGAATTACGGCCATTATTATTTGTGGATGTGTTCGTCAAACTCATTAATATCTTTCTAACATTCTGACGTAAAAATTTAAAAAAGTGTGATTATGCAGCATTTGGTAATCCAACAACTTGAGTATTAGCACCTCTTGCTTGAGCAACACCAATTGTTCGTTCAGATGCACTTATCATAGGTCTTCTATGGCTTACGACTATAAATTGAGCATTTGATGACTGACTTGTTATTAATTTTGATAACCTTTCAACGTTAATACCATCTAAAAAACTATCTACTTCATCTAATGCATAAAAAGGAGAAGGCTTATATTTTTGTAAAGCGAATAAAAAACTTAAGGCTGTTAATGATTTCTCACCGCCCGACATTGAAGCTAATCTTCTGACATTTTTCCCTTTAGGATGAGCTACTAAAGTTAACCCCCCCTCTAAAGGAGCCTCTGGATTTTCAAGCTGAAGGTACCCATCTCCATCTGATAAATTTGCAAAGATCTCTCTGAAATGCTTATCAACTTCTATGAATGCCTGCATAAATGCTTCTTGTCGCATAGTTGAAACAGTTTCTATTCTTAATAACAACTCCGATCTCTCATTAGATAAAACTTCCAATCTTTCTAATAAATCATTTAATCTTTCTGTCAATTCCTCTAGTTCATCTAGAGCTAACATATTTACTGGTTCTAAATTTTCCAATTTCGTATTAATCACAACGATCTCAGATTGTAATAAATCAAGAGTTATATTCTCATATTCTCCAAAGCTGGGCAAAGGATCAGGTAGCTCTTTTTTATAATTTTCTAACTTAATAGTTTCACTACGCATTTCCTCATTTAGAGAACTTATATCTCTTTCTAGATATTCCAACTTAAGAGTAAACTGGTTTATCTCTTGTCTTTTATTGGAAATAGATGAATTCAACTCATCCCTTTTTCTTCTTAAGATTCCAAGATCCTTTTCAAGTAGAGATTTTTGACTATCAAGACTCGCAAGCTCAGTTTTATAATCATCTCTTTTTTGGATCCATTCATTATGGGCTTTAGAAAGCTCTTTAACTGATTCTTGTAGATTCTTTTCTTGTAGAGATATTAGATTTATTTGATTATTTATACGTTCTTGATTTAAAACGAATTGATTCTTTTTATTTAATAATTCATCTTTCTCTTGAATCATTAATTCAAGTTTTTTATCTAACTTTTCGAAATCATTATTATGAGTCATTAAAGAAGATGTTTGATTATCTTCATAATTCTTTTTAACGATCATCTCCAATTCATCCAACTTTTTTTTAAATGGTTTTATTTCATTTTGAATGCTATGTAAATTTTCATTTAATAAATTATTTTGAAAAGTAAGCTTATTTAGTCTCAAATTATTATCATCAATTCTTTTCATCAAAACTTTTAGAGAATTATTATTTACTTCAATTTCTTTTGTAGAGGATATACAATCCTCTTCTATTTCCCTTAGATTAAAATTGAGTTTATTCAAGAAACTCGTTTTATTAAAAATATCGTTATCTGATTTCTTCAAAGCTTCTTCAATAATAGATAGTCTTTTTTTAATTGGGTGAGCCTCGTCAATATCATTATTGGTTCCAAACCTGTAAGCAAGATCTTTATTAACTTTACTCCCACCCGTAATTGCACCACTAACTTCTAATAGTTCTCCACTCAAAGTAACCATTCTAATTTTTTGTTTAGATAATTTCGCTGACTCTAAATCTGAAAAAACTACTGTATCTCCAAAAACGTATTTGAAAACATCACTATAAACACCATCACAATCAACTAAATTAATAGCTTTGTCTACAAATCCATTCTCTTTAAAATTCTCAAATCTTTTAAGCGCGAAATTTTTCTTATAAGTTTTAATTCTATTAAGTGGAAGAAAAGTTAATCTCCCTGCTTTCTTTTTTTTAAGGATTTCAATAGCTCTTGAAGCAATAATGTCATTATCAACAACTATTTGTCCAAGTCTATTACCAGCTGCAATTTCTAATGCATACCTATGCTTTTCATTTACTGTACCCAATTGAGCAACATATCCATGTATACCCTCTAAACTCGCCTCTAAAAGTATTCTTAACGCATATGATCCCCTGGTTTCACTTAGAGCCTCTTTTCTACTTTCACATCTGGATAAATCCTTTTCAAGCCTTAATTGTTCGTTGTTTAGCCTTAATTTAGTTTTATTTAACAAATCTATTTCAATTTTTAAAGTATCAATCTCAGATCTAATATTGCTCAAATTGCAATTTTTGGTGTCCGTTGATTTTCCATTAATTTGATTAAATTCTAATAGTTTTTGTTTTTCTAAGTTTAAAAGATCAGTTTGAGAGGATATTTCTTCTCTTTGAATATTATTTTGTATGATTTCCTCCTCAATATTCCTTTTATTAGATTCAAGAGGTTGTACTAAAGATTTTATATTTTCTAACTCATTATTTAACTTTATACTTTGCTTTGAAAATTCACCTGATTCACCTGCGGCATCAGAAAGTTTTTTTCTAGATAGCTTATGTTTGACCGTTAAATCATGAATCTCAATATTTAATTTTTCTAGATAATTATCATTAAAGTTCTCTAGTTGATTCTTTTCTAACTCAGTACTTTTTTTAGATATTGCAATATTATCTCGTTGATCTTGCAATTTAATTCCTTCCTCTTTATTAACAACTGCTATTCTTTCTAATTCCCTTAAATTTGAATTTATACTCCCAATATCAGAATTCACTTTGATTAACTTGTCTTCTCCTTTCTCTTTTAATTCTGCAATCATGACTTTCATTGCATCTTGCAATATTTGTATTTCCTTACTAAGAGATTCTTTTTGTTGATTAAATAAACTCTTACTATTATGCAAGTTAATAGCTTTTTTCTTAATTAATTCTATATTTTGAACTTGTTTATCAAATAACAGTACTTTTTCAATCTCCTTAATGTGAAACAGTTTTGTCTTTAACTCTTTATATTTTTTAGCTTTTTCACATTCTTTTTCAAGCTTTACTTTACTAGATTGCAGTTCGTTTTCTAAAATCTCGCATCTTTCTTGTCTTTCAAAAACATCATTAAGTTTTGAATGCGTTTGTTCAATTCTGCTGTCAAAAAGAGCTACCCCTGCCAATTCATCAATAAGTATTCTCCTCTCTTTATTATTCATTGATACTATTCTTGTAACATCGCCCTGCATCACAACATTACTGCCTTCAGGATCAACACTTATATCTCTAAGAACTCTCTGTATTTGTTGTAAAGTACACTGACGTCCGTCAGAAGTATAAGTCGATGCATATGATCCACCAGGCATTAGCCGCAATTTTCTGGAAACTACCCATTCTGTTTGATCTCTATTAAGCACAATATCATTTTCTTCTAAATCCAAAGATGGAACATCTTCCCTTGGCGACCAGTCTTCAATATTGAATTTTACAGAAACAAAGGTTTCGGAAGATTTACCTTCTTTTACTTTCGAATTATTTATTAAATCCGGTAATCTCTCTGCTCTCATACCTCTACTATTTGCCAAACCTAAACAGAACAAAATCCCGTCCAAAATATTACTTTTCCCCGATCCATTTGGACCAGTAACCACTGTAAAACCTTCTTCAAGAGGAATTTTTACACTTCCTCCGAAAGATTTAAAATTTTCAAACTCGACCTGATTGATGTGTACCAATCGCAAGTCACAATAGCTAAGTAAGAATAGCTACTTTTCAAAAAATCTCAAGAGAATTATTAAGATTATTTCTAAAAACAAATTAATTATTTGTAGTTAATTGACAAAAATCCCCATCTATTATTAACAACCCTTCTAACAAGCTACCGTTCAATATAATTTTTAACTCTTTAGAGCCTTGATTATTTGTAATATAAGAGTAAGTGCCATAATCAATTCTTTTTACTAAACCTCTATTATTAGAAAGTTGATATTTAACTCTAGAAAGCCACACCAATCTATGATTTGGTTGTTTTAATATTTTAACAAATCCTTTATTGAGTAATGGAATTTCATGAAATTTCCAAGTAAAACAATCTAATTTATCTTCAACAAGAAAATCATAGTGAATATCAATTAATTTACTACCAGGAATCTTATGTTCGAGTAAAACCCATCGATTCATTATCTAGTGCATCAATAAATTATTTTATTTCAATAATCAATCATTAAATTGAGTTAGTAAGTTAGTTCATGTTAAACAAGGAACAATCTAGTTACCCGCATCAGGAACAAATCTCAAAGCAATAAATAGCAAACTGCCAGCTCCTGCAATAGCTGCTGCTACCAATCCAAAATCAGTTGGAATTGTACGGGATGCGAAAATAATTGCTGCAAGTGTGATATCCATGATTAAATAAAAAACTTAATTTAATAAGTAATAGCTTAACAAAACCTTATTACAGAACAGAGAAGATAAATGAAATGTAAATAAAATTTTATATGTCTATAATTTTTTTATTAAAAACAAATCTAAATAGAAGGGTTTCAAATTAAGAAAATACAGACTACTCTAAAAGAAATGTAGGTGGATTAATGGAAGCTTTTCATCCTCCCAAAAAAGTTAAAGAAACAATTGATGATTCTGCGCTGCCAAAGGAAGAAGGCATATCAGAAAAATGGTTACGTGAAAAAGTCGATAGTTTGATTCCATTAATACAAGAAAAATGGCCTAATATTGCACAACAAACTCTTGAGACTGCAAAAGGAAATATTGATGATTTAGTTGGAGTAATAGCAAGTCATACAGGATCATCTGCTAGTGGTATTAAAAATCAATTATTTCTAATTATTGATTCAATTCAAGAAAATAATTGGGAAATTGCAGATAAAATAGAACCAATCGAAAGTCAATTAGAAGAGTTATTAGATGAACTGAACAGTACATTAAGGCCAAAAATAGAAACCCCAATTAGAAAAAAACCAATTTTATCTATTGCTATTGCTGCTGGTATAGGATTATTTATAGGTAGTTTAATTAATAGTAGAAATAAATAGATGGATAAACCCAAAAACAAAAACTTTGCTAATACAGCTTCAAGAATCTCTGCTATTGCAAGTTCTGTAATGGATTTGCATGTCAGAATAGCACTTCAAGAAGTTGATAGAGAAAAGAGAAGATTAATAAGTGGAGGCGTATTTATTGCTATAGGTGGAATTTTATTATTATTAGTTTTAATTTGTATTCATGTTATTTTTTATCTCGCTCTTAGTAAGTTTAATAATTGGGCAACAGAATATAATTTACTTTTAATAATATTTGTTGATTTATTTCTTGCAGGTTTAAGCTTAAAGCTTGGAGGAAAACTAGCTAAAGGACCTTATCTACCCCAAACACTTGAAGGTTTGGGTAAAACAACAAAAGCAGTATTAGGAAAGAAATAAATTATCTTATTAAATATTTAATCCATCTACAATCAATACCTCCATTGCTCACGGGTATTTTTAAAGAAGATTTCATTTTTAAATATCTTGTAAGTTTTGGATTCCCACTTAGTAACCAGAATTCCCAACCAGAAAAATTGCTCTTCAAAAATTCACCCATATCCTCATATAAAGTAATTAATTCGTTTTCATCACCTAGTTTTTTTCCATAAGGTGGATTACATAAAACTAATCCTTCCGAAGATTTAAATTGAATATTTTTAAAATCATCATTTTGTAATTCAATATAATTATTAAGTCCTGCTTTTTTTATATTGACTTTTGCTTGATCAAAAACATGTTTATTAATCTCACAACCAATAATTTTTGATAGTTTCTCGAAGGTAACAACTCTCTTCTGAGCATTGTTTTTCTCTTCTAGAAAAATATTTTTATTAAAATCGAGCCAATTTTCAAAAAGATAAAATTGCTGAAATTTAAGTGGAACTTTAAGAATTTGATTAATAGCCTCTATTAAAAAAGTTCCTGAACCACACATAAGATCAACCAAAGGTTTAGTTCCGTTCCATTCAGTCATCTTTAATAGTCCAGAAGCTAAATTTTCTTTAAGTGGAGCATTTCCAATAGCAGGTCTATAACCTCTTTTATGAAGACTTTCAAAAGTGCTCTGCAGGCTAAGAACCCCACGATCATTATTTAAATGTAAATGAATTATCAAATCAGGATTATCTAAAGAAATATTAGATCTTTTATTCCAAACAGATTGTTGGAGATCTGTAATTGAATTTTTAACCTCAAGAGCAGTGAAATGAGAATGACTTAATGATGAAGTTCTGCCGGTTACTTGAACATTAAATGTTTTTTCAGAAGGTAACCATTTCAACCAATCAAATGAATCTCTAACTCCCTCATATAAAGAAAGCCTGTCATAGCAGACAAAACGCGATACTTCTCTATAAAAACGAAACGCAACTCTAGAAAAAAAATGAATTCTATAAAAAGTGGCATAATCACATTCAAAAGAAACTGATCTTTTATATGTATTAATATTAAATCCACCCAAGTCAATAATTTCACTTGCTAAATATTTCTCTAAACCTTCAGGTGATGATGCAATTACATACATATATATTTAAAAAATTAATGAAATAACTATTCAATACTCATTTTGCCTGCCAGAATATAAATGTCCAATTGGACTAGGTGATCTCAACCGATGTTTCGGACAGCGGTTCGATTCCGCTCAACTCCATTTCCTTTTGGGGTTGTAATGGTTTCGACGGGGCGTAAGGAAGATGACTGAAGCCTGCTCGGTTAGAGCAAAAACACAAACGCTAACAAAATCGTTAGTTTCTCCCGTCAAACAGCACCAGTTGCTGCTTGATCTAAAAGGAGATGGGGTCATATCAGCCTTATCAACCAAATGATCCAAGGAGCCTGGAAGGGCTCCACCATTTTAAATTGATCAAAATTTTGTATTAGAATGTTTGTTAATTTGTAAAATTTACTTCAAGAGCATGTATTAGAAATTATTTTTTAAATTATATGAGTATAAATACTGAGAAGATTAAAAAAAAAATATTTTAACGTATTAAAAATTCTCAATACTAATGAGCACAAAAAATAACATTAATGACTTATTAATAAACCTTAAACCTAAAATTTTAAGGTTTACAGGTTCAAACTTCCCTACAGAACTTTGGAGCAATAATCAAATTAAAAAAAACAAAAAAATATCTGCATAAAATTTTATTAAATTCTTTTTACAAACTTGAAAAAGGATTACTTGGCATTTTTTTTAAACACTTTGTAGAAGCTTGTTGAAGCATTTCGAACTCTTCTTTATTTAGATTCCATTTAAATACATTGGATATATCAATAACTTGAGACCTTTTCCTCATTCCTACAAGAGGTATAGCTCCCTGATAACAACACCAATTAATTGCAACTTGAGCTTGAGAAACTGATCTTGAAACAGCAATCTGTTTAAGACATCTCCTTAATTCAAAACTTGATTTTTTATAGTTTTTAAAAATCAAACTACGTAAAAAAGAATTTTGCTTGTTTTCATCTTTTTCAGGATCTATACATAATATTCCAAAAGATAAAGGACTATAGGCTAAAAAATCAATGCCATTATTTTCACAAATTCTTTTTACATGTGTATGTTTTAAAAAATCTGGAGATAATAAAGAAAACTGAATTTGAACACTTTTAACTTTCTTATCTCTTTTTGATAAGTATTGAATTATTTTCTTTAATCTTTGGGGTCCAATATTTGATAATCCAATTTGAAAATTAAAACCTTGATCAATTAAATCGCAAAGATTATTTAATAATTGTAATTCTTGCCAAGGATTATATTTTGCGGTTGACCAATGTATTTGAACTATATCTAATTTGTTATTTAATCTTTCTAAACTGTTGAGATAGGGTTTGGTGAAGCCTTTATTCCCAAATCTCCATGGATAAGGAGCAAGCTTTGTTGCTATTTGAATTCGTTTTTTTTGAAAAGAAGGAGTATCTAGTAAAAATTTCCCTAAAAGTTCTTCACTTCTTCCATTCAATTTTCCAGTTCCATAAGAATCTGCACTATCAATTAAGTTAAAACCTCTTTTTAAAGCTTCTTTATAAGTCTCACGTAAATCATCATCATTACTAATTTGGTAGTCCCAAAAAACTTGATTTCCCCAAGACCATGTACCTAATCCAATTCTTTTTTTCACTGACTATTTTTTAAACATACTATTAAGATTACTCGAAACTATATATTCCACAAAAGAGTATTTAGGAAATATAAGTTTTAAAACTTTTCAAATAATTACCTATTGACATTAAGAAATTATTCTCCAAAGTAAGGAAAATATTAGTAAAAAATTGTTTATTACTGTTTGCGGTCAAAAAGGAGGTGTTGCTAAAACTTGCACAAGTATTCACCTTGCAAGTGTATGGCATTCTGAAGGCAAAAAGGTATGTATAGTTGATGCTGATAAAAACAGATCAGCATTAGCCTACTCATCCAGAGGAAATCTTCCATTTCCCGTTTTTCCAGTTAGTTCAGCCGCAAAAGCATCCAGATCCTCGGAAATTGTTATTACTGATGGTCAGGCAAGCAGTGATACAGAAGAACTTAAACATCTTGCATACGGATCAGATTTAGTTATTTTACCCACAACTGCAAAAGCAAGGTCTGTTGAATTAACTGTTGAATTAGCCAGCTTATTAAATACTTTAAAAGTTAACCATGCAGTCGTAATTGTAAAAGTAGATTTTAGACAACAAAAAGCAGCTCAACAAGCTAAGGCAGCGTTAGAAAATTTCGGTTTACACGTTTTTGATACATTTATTCCTTTACTTTCAGCATTTGATAAAGCAGAAGCATCTGGGAATGCAGTATTTGAAGCTGTAGACGATTTAGGAAGATCAGATCCTCGTCGAATGACGGGCTGGTCTGCCTACTGTTCCATTGCATCTCAAATTCCATGCCTGATTTCGAAGCACTCATCCGACACCAACAAATCAAACAACCAAAAACTAATCAGCGCCTAAAAGTAGTTGATTCTCCTGATTTTGAAATAGAAAATGGAGAAAACTCACAAATCATACAACCCAAGATATTTAATTATTTTATTGGAAGTTTTATTGGTTCTGTAATAGGAACTATTTCAATACTCTTTCTTTATATAAACGAATATTTACCAATTGAGCTGCTAAAAATTAAGTAGTGTATTCGCTATTTATTTCAACGTACTTTTTAGACAAATCACAACCCCAAGCAGTTCCTTTTTCTGTACCAGAATTAAGATTAAGAGTTATCGATACTATATCCTCAACTAAATATTTACCATTCATTTTTGTTTGCATATAATTAGCAACTTTATTGGCATCATATTTATTTAACTTACCCTTTTTCAAAATCTGAAAGTCTCCAATATATAAATCAACTATATCTAATATAAAATTAATTCCAGAATTACCTGCAGCTGAAATAATTCTGCCCCAATTTGGATCACAACCATGAATTGCGGTTTTTACCAGTGAAGAATTACATATAGATTTAGCTATCTTAATTGCATCTGAATTATTCTTTGCTCCCTCAACCAAAACCTCTAGCAAACAATTTGCGCCTTCTCCATCTCTAGCGATATTTTTTGCCAAGGTTTGGCATACAATATCGATACCTGTTTGAATCTTTGATAAAAATTTCTTATCAATTTTTTTGCCTGAATTTATTCCTATAAAGGCATCATTAGTACTTGTTTCTCCATCCACGGAAATAGCGTTAAAAGACTTTTTAACAGCGATAGAAATCATCTTGTCCCATTGTTCTTTATCAACACCAACATCACATGTAAGAAAAGCTAACATAGTAGCCATATTTGGATAAATCATTCCTGATCCTTTTGCAAAACCAGATATCTTTACATTTCTCCCTTCAATAAATGTTTCGATAGTTATTTTTTTGTCAATTAAATCAGTAGTTAAAATAGCTTCTGCAGCATTCTGTAAACTACTTGTTTTTAACTCCTTGACCAAATTAGGTAAATTATCAATTAAATTCTTTATTTGAATGGGTATACCAATTACACCAGTTGAGCACATTAAAACTTCTTCTTCATTTATTCCTAATAATTGAGAGACTTTCTTCGTAGCATTCAAAGTATGTTGTATACCAAAATCCCCGGTACATGCATTTGCTTGTCCGGAGTTTATTAATATTGCTCTTATAAGACCTGAAGACTTTTTAATCCTTTGTTCACAAATATCAATACAGGATGCTCGGACTATTGATTGTGTAAACAGGCCACTACAAATGCTATTTTCTGGGGCTAAGATTAAGGCCAAGTCTTTTTTCTTAGAGTACTTTAATCCTGCAGCGATGCCTGCAAAAGAAAAACCATCAGGTGTTTCTTCACCATCGCTCACCAATGACCAATTAGTCTCAAGTTGAATCAATCTTTTTTATAAATAAATTCATAATAACTATACTTTCTGTTAAAACACTGCAATATAGATTCTTATTAAAATTATGAGCATCAAACCAAAATTAAAAAATAAACAAAGAAGAATAGGTCTTACTGGAGGTATTGCAAGTGGAAAATCTACAATAGCTAACTACATAAAAAAATATAGAGACATTCCAATATTGGATGCGGATCAATATTCAAAAGAACTCATCAAGCCGAAAAGTAATTGCTATAAGAAAGTTATCGCTTATTTTGGACCTCAAATAGTTGATGAGTATTCTTCAGTAAATGAGATAAATAGGGCATTATTAAAAAATATTATTTTCGAAAATTCTATACATAGAAAATGGATTCAAAATCTTCTTCATCCATTAATAAAAGAAAAAATGATAGAAAAATGTAATCAATTTGAAAAAAATAAAATTTTACTTTTAGTTATACCTTTGCTATTTGAAGCGAAATTTACGGATCTTTGTACTGAAATATGGTTAGTAAAATGCCCAAGAGAAATCCAAAAGAAAAGGCTTATGTTAAGAAATAAAATTAGTGATAATGAAGCTGAGAAAATAATAAATCTTCAATTAAATTTTGAAGATAAATCTAAATTTTCAGATGTAATTTTAGACAATTCTGATAATCAAAAGTTATGGATAAATAAGATAAAAGAACTTGTCTAAAAATTAACTATTTAGTTTTTCTGAAATGAGTTTATTAGCAAGTTTGGGATCTGCTTTACCTTTAGTTTTTTTCATAAGCTGACCTACAAAGAACCCAAGGAGTTTAGTTTTTCCCTCTTTAAAAGATTTAACTTCTTTAGGAAATTCAATAATAAGTTCTTCAATAATTGGCAAAATACTTGCAGAATCAGATATCATCGCCAAGCCTTTCTCTTCTACTACCTTTTGTGGAGAAATATTATCCTGAATTAATGCTGGTAAGATTTCTTTTGCTATTTTTCCACTAATAACTTTCTTAGAAATCATATTAATCATCTCTGCAAGATTAATAGGGCTAAGCTTTAAGTCAGCAAAACTTTGTTTATTTGATTTCAAATAACCAACAATATCACTTGTTATCCAATTTGATGCAAGTTTTGGATCGGCACCATTTGCTACAGTCTCTTCGAAGAAGTTTGCCATAAAAACTTCATCCGAAATAACTCTTGAATCATATGATGATAAGCCTAATTCTTTGACATATTTTTGTCTTTTCTTAGAAGGTAATTCAGGCAATTCATTAAGCCATTGATCTTTTTGTTCTTTTGATATTTCAATTGGGCCAAGATCAGGGTCTGGAAAATATCTATAATCACTACTACCCTCCTTTAATCTCATACTTTTTGTTAATTGCTTAGCTTCATCCCACAGCCTAGTTTCTTGATAAATTTCTCCTCCATTCTCATAGACATCAATTTGTCTTTCTATTTCATACTCACAAGCCTTTTGAATAGCAGAGAAAGAATTCATATTCTTTATTTCAACTTTGGTCCCGAAAGGGGCATTAGGGCCTCTCCTAACTGAAATGTTTACATCGCACCTTAGTGAGCCCTCTTGCATATTTCCGTCTGAAACACCAAGGTATCTAACAGTTCTTCTTATCTCTGAAGCATATTCTGATGCCTCTCTACCTGTCCTAATGTCTGGTTTACTTACGATCTCAACGAGGGCTATACCTGCACGGTTGTAATCAACCAATGAATATTTAGAGCCAGCCAATCGATCGCTTCCTACATGAACTAATTTTCCAGCATCTTCTTCCATATGAAGTCTTTCAATACCGATTTTTTTTAAGTACGTTTCTTTATCTTTTTCTGCTATTTCAACTTCTAGCCAGCCATTTTCTGCTAAAGGTTCATCGAATTGAGAGATTTGATAGTTTTTAGGCAAATCAGGGTAAAAGTATTGTTTTCTATCAAATTTACAATGTTCTGCCACATTTAAATTTAAAGCTAGAGAAGTTTTAACTGCATACTCTAAAACAGTCTTATTTAAAACAGGGAGAGTTCCTGGTAAACCACAAACAACAGGATCAATATGAGTATTAGGATCATCACCAAAAGCTGTTGATGCAGATGTAAATATTTTGCTTTTAGTATTAAGCTGGACATGGGTTTCTAAACCGATTACAGCTTCCCAAGGTTCTAAATTTTTCATTATTAAATATTCCTCTCTTAATCTTATTGGATATAAGGTAAAAGAGGATCAAAACATATCTAAATTATAAAAATAATTAAATGGAATCAGAAACTAAAAATACAATTTTAATTATTGGTGGAGGATTAATAGGTTTATCTATTGCTTATGAATTTGCACGTAATAAATTTAAAGTTGAAGTTTTAAGCAAAAACAGAAGCGAATCTGCTGGATTCGTTGCGGCAGGAATGCTAGCCACCCATGCTGAGGGACTTGAAGATGAATTATTCATATTTGGACAACACAGTCAAAATTTAATTCCAGAATGGATTAAAAATATCGAACAAGATAGTGGCATTGATTGTGGTTTAAAAAAATGTGGAATAGTAGTACCGTTTAAAAATTTAAAAAAATTGAAGAAATTCAAAACTTATAAATATGGAAAATATTTAAATCAGGAAAACCTAAAGAAAGAAATCAGTGGAATAAATACAAATTGGGAGCATGGATTACTTTTTGAACAAGACGGCCAAATAGATAATAGAAGGAGGCTTATGCGTGCTCTTGAGCGTGCATGTTCTTTGCATGGGGTCAAGTTCCAAGAAGGAGCAGATGTAAAAGAATTAATCTTAGAAAAGAATAAAGTTCTTGGTGCAAAAGTTTTAAACGCTACTGGAGAAATAAAAAATATTTTTGGGGAAAAAGTAATTTTATGCTGCGGTGCTTGGAGTAAAAAAGTTTTAAATAACTTACCTATCTTTCCTGTAAAGGGACAAATGCTTTCAATACAAGGTCCAGAAAATTCTATTAAAAGAGTTCTTTTTGGTCCTAATACTTACTTAGTTCCTAGAGACGATGGTCTTATAGTTGTTGGAGCAACCGTTGAAGATAAAGCCGAATTTAATCAAGGAAATACACCAAAGGGTATCAATCAACTTCAGGAGGGTATTAAATCTTTATTACCAGAAGCATTAAACTGGCCACAAATGGAACATTGGTGGGGGTTCAGGCCTTGTACACCTGACTTCAAGCCTATAATTGGAAAAACTCAAATCGTCAATCTTTATGTAGCTACCGGACATTACAGGAATGGAGTGCTCTTTTCAGCAATTACAAGCGATATTATGTTCAAATTAATTCAAGAAAAAACTCTCAACAATATTGAAACTACTTTCCTTAAAAAATTTAGTTTTAATAGATTTAAAATATAAATTTCTTTAACTTTCTGCTCGCCATTCAGAATCAGAAGTCTCCCAATCACATATTTCATCTTGATCAAACCATAAATTTATCTCAAATTTTGCAGTTTCTTCTGCATCTGAACCATGAATTATATTTCTACCTATATCAATAGCTAAATCTCCTCTTATAGTGCCAGGTTCAGCCTCAAGTGGTTTTGTAGCCCCAATTAATTTTCTTGCGCTTAAGATTACACCTTCTCCTTCCCAAATCATAGCAACCACAGGACCACTTGATATAAAGTCGACTAAATCCTTAAAAAAAGGTCTCTCTCTATGTACCCCATAATGGTCTTGAGCAAGTTGCTTTGATGGAATTAATTGTTTTAAACCTACCAATTTAAAGCCTTTTTTTTCAAACCTTCCAATAATCTCTGAAACATATCCTCTCTGAACTCCATCTGGTTTAATTGCTAGGAACGTTCTCTCTTTGATCATTTAATTAGTAATCTCTCTATGTATATTCTTCTTTTAGGTGGTAACTTGGCAAGTAATCATTAAAATAAAAGATATTGTTTTGAGTAATTTTCAAAAACTTATTTAAATCACAAAACTAAAATTGACCGATTTTGATACAAAAAAATTAAATAAAAATTGGACTATAGAAGATAGTATTTCTACGTATGGCATTGATAAATGGGGAGAAAAATATTTTTCAATTAATTCAGATGGCAATATATCGATAAGCCCAAATAGAAAATCCAAAAAAAAAGTCGATCTTTTTAAACTTGTTAAGGAATTTAAAAGTAGAGAAATCAATACTCCCTTAATAATAAGATTCAACGACATTTTAAAAGACCGAATTACGGAATTAAATAATGCCTTCTGCCAAGCTATAGAAACTTATAACTATAAAAATATTTATCAAGGAGTTTTTCCTATTAAATGTAATCAGCAAAAAAATGTCTTGGAAAAAATCATTGAATATGGAGATCCTTGGAATTTTGGTTTAGAAGTAGGAAGTAAATCAGAATTATTAATTGGATTATCAATCCTAGAAAATCAAAAATCACTTTTAATTTGTAATGGATATAAAGATAAAAAGTATATTGAGAGTGCAATATTAGCCAGAAAACTTGGTAAACAGCCAATTATAGTTATTGAACAAAGAGATGAAGTTAAAAGAATTATAGAAGCTGTAAAAAATCTCAAAGCAACTCCCATACTTGGAATTAGATCAAAATTATCAAGTAAGAGTAGTGGGAGGTGGGGTAAATCAGTGGGTGATAATTCCAAATTTGGATTATCAATTCCAGAAATAATGCAAACAATAAAAGAGCTCAAAGGAGCAAATCTAATAAATGAAATGAAGTTGCTGCATTTCCACGTTGGAAGCCAAATCAGTGATATATCAGTAATAAAAGATGCATTACAAGAAGCTAGTCAAATATTTGTTGAATTATCTAAGTTAGGCGCACCAATGAAATATATAGATGTTGGAGGCGGCTTAGGAATAGACTTCGATGGAACTAAAACGTCTTCCAATACTTCTACAAATTATTCTCTTCAAAACTACGCAAATGACGTTATTGCAACAGTAAAAGATTCATGTGAAGTAAATAACATTCAACATCCAATCATAATCTCAGAAAGTGGTAGAGCGATAATCAGTCATTGTTCAGTTTTAATTTTTAATATTTTAGGGACAAGTCATGTCAGCTCCCAAGTCAAAGTATCTGATCAAAAAAAACAATCATTAATCATCACAAATCTGATAGAAACCCTTAATCAGCTTAAGAAGCTTAGAGATAAAAAAGAGGATTTATCTGAAATAATAGAATTATGGAATGACGCTAAAAAATTTAAAGAGGATTGCTTAGTCGCTTTTAGATTAGGATTTATTTGTTTGGAAGAACGTGCGTATGCGGAAGAACTTACATGGGCTTGTGCAAAAGAGATTGCAAATCAATTGGAGAGTGATGAAATTAACCATCCAGATTTATATGAAATAACAAACACACTTGCATCAACATATTACGCAAATTTATCAGTTTTTAAATCTATTCCTGATACCTGGGCAATTAATCAAGTTTTTCCAATCATTCCAATTCATAGACACTTAGAAGAGCCCTTTTGTAAGGGAAACTTTGCAGATTTAACTTGTGATTCTGATGGCAAGCTGAATAGTTTTATTGACAATGGAAAAATTAAATCACTTTTAAATTTACATCCTCCAGAAAAAAATAATGATTATCTAATAGGAATCTTTATGGCAGGAGCATATCAAGAAGCATTAGGGAATTTCCATAATTTATTTGGGAATACGAATGTTATTCATATTGATATAAATGAAGATAATTCTTATAAAATTAAAAACATTATTAAAGAAAATAGCAAATCAGAAATTTTAGAGTTACTAGATTACAGTTCAGATAATTTAGTTGAATCAATAAGAGTCAATACTGAATCTGCCATCAATAATAAAACTTTGACTATTCAAGAAGCACGAAAGTTAATTGAACAAATAGAAACCAGTTTAAGAAAAAGTAGTTACTTATCAGAATAACTAAGGAGTTTTAACCTCAAATCTTTTCTTGCATATTCCAAAGCATCATTTAATTTATCAATATCTTTAGCACCTGCCTGTGCAAAGTTAGGTTTACCTCCTCCTCCCCCAGAGCAAATACGTGAAATATCATTAATTAATTTCCCTGCATGCATACCTCTTTTAACTAAGTCTTCCCCAAAAGAGACAACAAATAACAATTTTCTATTTTTCTTATCTGGTATTCCTCCAAGAATCACAACCGACTTATTTCCCAATTTAGAAGTTAAATCTAATGCTGCAGATTGTAGAGAATTTCCATCGAGTCCATCAAGTTGACTAATAATCAGCGAAAATAATCCAATTTTATTTACAGAAGAACTTAGCGAAGAGTATTTAAAATAAGCAATTTCATCCTTCATTTTTTGTATTTCTTTATTTTTATTAATCAACTCTGATTGCAAAGAATTAACCCTATCCAGGAGTTGATTAGGATTTGCTTTTAATAAATCACTAAGTTTATCTACCGTCTCATCTCTTTCTTTAAAATAATCTAAAACCAACTGTCCAGATAATGCTTCTATCCTTCTAATTCCTGAAGATATTCCTAATTCATTAATAATTTTAAAGCTACCCACCTCAGATGTCTTGCGAACATGTGTCCCTCCACAAAGCTCCATAGAAACACCTGGAACATCAACTACCCTAACAATGTCTCCGTATTTCTCTCCAAACATAGCTAAAGCTCCCGCTTTAAGAGCATCATCTTTCTCCATATGTTTCACTTGAATAGGATGATTTTCAAAGATCCAAGAATTAACTAAGGACTCAATTTGTAAAATTTGTTCTTTAGATAAAGGGTGAGGAGAATTAAAATCAAACCGTAATTTATTAAAAGCTACTAATGAACCTCGTTGGCTAACGCTCTTATCAATAACTATTTTGAGAGCTGATTGCAGTAAATGAGTAGCAGTATGATTTGATTCGGCTTTTGCTCTATTGGAGTTATCAACTCTTGTTTCAACTAACTGATTCCTGAAAATTTCTCCTTTTATTACCGTTCCGCAATGCAAAAATATATTTTTTTTTCTTATAACTTTATCTATATAAATTTCTGTACCATCACCAGAAATAGTTCCTGTATCACCAACTTGACCTCCTGATTCTCCATAAAAAGAAGTTTGATCAAGAATAATTTGAACAGCTTGTCCTTTAATAGCTTTTTCTACAGAGTTTGACTCAAAAAATATACCCTTTACTACCCCATTAGAATTTAGAGAATTATATCCTTCAAAAATAGTTTGATCAAATAAATCTATTTCTCTTTCAATTGATCCTTTTAAAGTTAAATCAATTTTTTGAGATGCTGCTTTCGCTCTTTCTTTTTGAGCCTCCATTTCTCTTTCAAAACCCTCTAAATCAACATTTATATTTTTTTCTTCAAGTATCTCTTTAGTTAATTCTAAAGGAAATCCATAAGTATCATATAGTTCAAAAGCTTTAGATCCAGAGATTAATTTTTCGCCAGAACATATAAAATCATTTAATAATTTTTCACCTCTATCTAAAGTTTCAAGAAATCTTTTTTCCTCAATATTAATTTCTCTTAAAATTCGTTCTTTATTATTTTTTAAATCCGGATAAGTATTCTGCATCAGGCTAATACCAAGAGATGCAAGCTTTGAAAGAAAATAGTCCTTTATACCTAATAATCTTCCATGCCTAATCATCCTTCTTAACAATCTTCTCAAGATGTATCCCCTACCGAGATTACTAGCAACTACACCATCGGAAATTAAATGAATAATCGCCCTAGTGTGATCACCAAGTATTTTTAGTGAGATCTTAGTACGATCTTCAGAAGAAAAATAATCAATATTAGCAATAACAGAAGCCTCTTTAACAATTGGAAAAATTAAATCAGTTTCATAATTATTTGTCTTTTTTTGAAGAATTTGAGCCATACGCTCAAGACCCATCCCAGTATCAATATTTTTAAATTCAAGATCTGATAATATCCCATTTGAATCCCGGTTATACTGCATAAATACAAGATTATAAAATTCAATAAAACGATCTCCATCCTCTAGGTCAATATTTTTGAGTCCTTTTTCAGGGTTAAAATCATAATAAAGTTCGGAACAAGGTCCACATGGACCTGTCGCGCCAGAAGACCAAAAATTATCCTTTTCGTCTAAGTGGATTATCCTTTTTGGATTAATCCCAATATCATCTCTCCAAATTTTTTCTGATTCATGATCTTCATGAAAAACACTAACAATAATATTTTCAGGCTTAAGATGATATACATCAGTAATTAATTCCCAAGCCCACTGAATTGCCTCTTTTTTAAAATAATCTCCAAAAGAAAAATTACCTAACATTTCAAAAAAAGTATGGTGTCTGGCTGTAACACCTACATTCTCAATATCATTAGTTCTTATACACTTTTGACTAGAAGAGGCTCTAGCAGATGGTCTATTTCTTAACCCCAAAAAAACAGGTTTAAAGGGAAGCATCCCAGCAATTGTTAACATCACTGTAGGATCGTCTGGGATTAAAGAGGAACTGGGGATAATCAGATGTGATTTGCTTTCATAAAATTCTAAAAAGGTTTTCCTTATTTCATCACCTGTAATTGGAGTGTTTTTAGTTTGAGATTTCATTTATAACAGAATCAATAATAAAGTAATTAAAAAACAAATTCGGTAATTCCACACTTAGATTCACGCGGATTTATATTGTACTTAACTAATGTCATAATACAAAAGAATCATAGTATGATAACTTCTGCAAAAACAAGTACTTCAGAGATGATTAAAGTTGAGCAAAAATTATCTGTGCAATATAAAATTTTTGCAGATGACTCAAGTGCAATTAGATCTCTTGATTGGGATCGAAGTAGGTTTGATATTGAATTTGGATTGAGAAATGGAACAACTTATAATAGTTTTATTATTAAGGGACAAAAACTAGCAATTATTGATACAAGCCATGCTAAATTTGAAAAATTATGGTTTGAGCAATTACTTAGAGAAGTAGATCCGAAAGAAATTGATTATTTAATTACTAGTCATACAGAACCAGACCACTCAGGTTTAATTGGAAACCTCTTAACTCTTAATCCAAACATAACAGTTGTTGGTTCTAAATTAGCGCTTAAATTTATTGAAGACCAAATACATATTCCATTTAAAAGTTTAGAAGTAAAAAGCGGACAATATTTAGATCTTGGAGCTAACCCCACAAGTGGCGTAAATCATAATATTGAATTTATAAGTGCGCCAAATTTACATTGGCCAGATACCATTTTTTCCTACGATCACGGTACGAATGTTTTATATACATGCGACGCTTTTGGATTACATTATTGCTCTAATGAATTCTTTGATAGTAATCAAAAGGAAATATATGAAGATTTTCGTTTTTATTACGATTGCCTAATGGGCCCCAATGCAAGAAGTGTTTTACAAGCAATTAAGCGAATAGATAAGTTACCTGAACTTAAAACCATAGCTGTTGGTCATGGGCCATTGCTTCATAATCAAGTTAATTTTTGGAAAGAAAAGTATTCAGAGTGGAGCAGCAATAAGAGTAAAGGTAATGAATTTGTATCTGTATGCTACATAAGCGATTACGGATATTGTGATCGACTAAGCCAGGCTATATCTCATGGAATAAGTAAAGCCGATGCACAAGTTCAGTTAATTGACTTAAGATCTTCAGATCCTCAGGAACTAACGGGTTTAATATCAGAATCTAAAGCTATAGTTATCCCTACATGGCCAGTTATTTCAGATAATGAGTTAAAAGAGTCACTTGGCACCCTTTTTGCTGCATTAAAGCCTAAACAATTTACAGCTGTTTACGATGCATTTGGAGGAAATGATGAGCCGATAGATTCATTAGCAAATAAGTTGAGAGAATTAGGACAAAAAGAAGCCTTTTCGCCACTAAGAGTTAAAAATATTCCAGATCCGATTATCTATCAACAGTTTGAAGAAGCTGGAACTGACTTGGGACAATTAATAAATAAGAAGAAAAATATTGCTTCAATGAAAAGTATCGATTCAAATCTGGATAAAGCTTTAGGAAGATTAAGCGGAGGTTTATACGTAGTTACAGCTAGCCAAGGAGAAGGTTCGACTTTTAGACAAAGCGCAATGGTAGCAAGCTGGGTAAGTCAGGCAAGTTTCAGCCCACCCGGTATTACAGTTGCAGTAGCAAAAGATAGAGCTATTGAATCTTTTATGCAAGTTGGAGAAGGTTTTGTAGTTAATATCTTGAGAGAGGATAACTATCAAAAAATGTTTAGACATTTTTTAAAAAGATTCGCACCTGGAGCCGATAGATTTGCTGATGTAGATGTAGTTAATAACATCGCAATTGGTGGTCCAGTCCTTTCTGATTCTCTCGCTTTTTTAGATTGTAAAGTGAGTTCTCGATTAGAGACTCCAGATCATTGGATTATATACGGTGTAGTTGAAAATGGGAGTGTCTCAGATTTATCCTGTAAAACAGCTGTTCATCATAGGAAGGTTGCTAATCATTACTAAAAAAGATCCTTAAAGATGTCAGTAAATAATACAAGTTTAATTTTAGAAAATAAGAACTTATCAACATTTGAAATAACTGAAAATTTTACTTGCATCAGATTTCTTAATCAAAATAAGGAAAGGTTTGAGCTCGAATTTAATCTTGAAAAAGGAACATCATTTAATACCTTTTTAATCATAAGTGGAGATCAATTGTTCATTATACATCCACCTGAAAAAGAATATTCAAAATTAATTAATGAAGTAATTTCTAATTTTTTTCTTCAGTTTAAATTCAAGAGAATTAACATAATTACTGGTCATGTTAATCCTAAAATTATTGAAACTATAAAGTCAATCAGTCTCAAATTTAGCAACTTGGCAATCACTTGCTCGAATCCTGGTTCTAAGCTTATTAGTGAACTTTGGAATCAAAAAAATCCAAAATTAGAAACTTTTATTGAGCAAGAATTACCCAAAATTAATATCGTAAAAAAAGAACTTAATTTAGAACTAGAAAATATTTCATTAAAACTATTGCCTGTAGCAACTGCCCGTTGGCCTGGTGGATTAATCGTATATGAAGAGAATCAAGAAATACTTTTAAGTGAAAAAATATTTTCTGCGCACTTAGTATCTGAAGAATGGTCGGAAACCAACCGAATAAGTACAGAAACTGATAGAAAGCATTTTTATGATTGTCTTATGGCACCAATGTCTAATCAAATCGTATCAATAGTAGAAAAGATTTCTGAATTAGAGATTAAAACTATCGCCCCACTCCACGGTCCAGCGATTGAGTACAGCTTAAAAAGCTTTTTAAATGACTACATCAGATGGGGAGAAAATCTTTCAACAAACAATTCTAAAATTGTCTTGATATACGCTAGTGCTTATGGCAATACAGCCTCAATAGGTGATGCATTAGCGAAAGGTGTAAATAGAACTTCAGTAGAAGTTGAAAGTATTAATTGCGAATTTACATCTAATGAAGAACTTATAAAATCTATTCAACACGCTGATGGATATCTAATCGGATCGCCTACTTTGGGGGGACACGCCCCAACTCCAATAGTAAGTGCTCTAGGAACTTTATTATCAGAGGGTAATAGAGATAAACCAGTAGGCATCTTCGGTAGTTTTGGATGGAGCGGAGAAGCAATAGATTTGCTTGAGACAAAATTAAAAGATGGTGGATTTAAATTTAGTTTTGATCCAATAAGAATAAAATTTAGTCCTAATAAACCAAAAATTAAAGAACTAGAAGAAATTGGTACTCATTTTGGTAGAAAAATTTTAAAAAAAGCAAAACAAAAAATCAGAAAATCAGATACCGGAATGATATCCAGTAAAACTGATCCAACATTGCAAGCTTTAGGAAGAGTACTTGGTTCACTGTGCGTTCTAACTGCATCAAAAGGGAAAGATGAAAATAATGTAAAAGGAGCTATGCTTGCATCTTGGGTAAGCCAAGCAAGTTTTTCTCCTCCTGGATTGAGTATTGCGGTAGCAAAAGATAGATCAGTAGAATCGCTTCTTCAAAAAGGTGACTCTTTCGCCTTAAATATTCTTAGCGAAAAAGATTTCAGGGAACCTTTAAAAAGATTTACAAAACCTTTCTCACCAGGGGAAGATCGATTTGAGGGCTTAGATATTGAATTAACACCTAATGATCAAGTAATAATTCCTGAGTCATTAGCATGGTTAGATGCTTCTGTAAAAGAAAGAATGGAATGCGGAGATCATTGGGTAATATATGCTGAGGTTTTACACGGCAATATATTAAAATCCGATAGTCTAACTGCCGTTCATCACCGTAAGAGTGGAGCTAACTACTAAACCAAATTATTTTTATTTATGCCTGATTCAAAAGATCTAATAATCATTTCAGCAAGTTGTGGAAAAAATCTAGAACTTTCAAAAAAATTTCAAGAAAAAAGTAATGAACTAAAATTCAATTCTGAAATTTTGGATCTTACTACTTTTGATATACCGTTATTCAATCCACGAATTCATAAAAAAGAAAATATTCCTGTTGAAATAATTGAAATAAAAGAAAAGCTTTTTGCTACAGAAAAATGGATTATATGTGCTCCTGAATATAACGGTTCGATACCTCCAATTCTTTCTAATCTCATAGCATGGCTATCTGTATCAGGAGATGATTTTAGAAATTTATTTAATGGTCAGCCAATTGCAATTGCAACTTTTTCTGGTGGAGTCGGATTAGAGTTATTAATCTCATTACGAATTCAATTAGTTCATTTGGGAAGTCAAGTTTTGGGTAGACAACTGTTATCTTCATTTAGTAAACCAGTGGATATAAAAACAATAGAAGATATAATTCAACGACTTTCACAAATGAAAAAATTGAAAGTATAAATTATTTTTTTAGAAATTTAGACGAATTATATTTATTTATTTTCATTCCAAACTTTTAAAATTTCTCTAGCCATAGGTAATGCATGTACAGATCCTCCTCCAGGAGTATTTTGTGCAAAAGCAACTATTAACAACTCACTTTTATCAGAGGGAGTAAAGCAAACAAACCATGCATGATCTGAACCTCCTTCTCCATCTTCAGCAGTACCAGTTTTGCCTGAAACTGGAGGAAGATTAGACACCCCATAATTGATAGAGACTCCTGTTCCAGATTCAACTACTTTTCTTAATCCGTTTTTCACTAACTGAAGATTATTTGGATCAATATCAATTTTTATAGGCTTTTGATTTATTAATAGTTGATCTTCTTTTTTAGATAAATGAGGAGTGACTAAATAACCACCATTCGCGATTGCTGCATAGGCACGAGCTATTTGAATAGGTGTAACTTGGACAACAAATTGACCGATAGACATACTTGCGATGTCCTCTGGAACCCAAGGAGTTCTTCCTGGTTCCCCCCAGCCTCTCCCTTTTTTAGCCCATTGACTACTTGCCACTAAACCTACATTTTCTTGTTCGGAAATTTCGATTCCAGACAGTGCGGCAAAGCCAAGTTTCTTAGAAATGTTATAAATTTCATCTACACCTACGCCATAACCAATCTGATAAAAAAAAGTATTACTTGAAACTCGCAAAGCATCTTCATAACCTATTGTTCCAAACCCTAAATCATTATGTTCTCTAAAACATTGACTTCCATATGTAATACAAGGTTTAGTTTCTAAAAAAGTTTCAGGTGGAAACTTGCCACTTTCTAAACCAGCTATAGCCGTTACAATTTTCCAAACACTACCTGGATCATATGCATTTAAAGCTCTATTAAATAATGGTTTAGAGGAAGAATTGAAAAGAAAATTATATTCTTTTTCTGGCTTAAAGTCTTTCGAAAAAAAATTCAAATCAAAAGTTGGTTTACTAGCCATCGCTCTTATTGCACCATCTCTCGGATCCATGACTATTATGGCTCCTCCCTTTTTATCTTTAAGAACTTCCTCAGCGATTAATTGTAAATTCAAATCAATTGTCAATTCCAGGTCCTTCCCTTGTTTTGATGGTTTAATTCCTAAAGATTTTGTAAAGGTGCCGGAAGAGTTCACTTCAATCATTTCTCCTCCCCATTCCCCTCTTATGTGATCTTCAAAAACAAACTCAATTCCAGTTCTTCCAATTAAATCATTAAATTTATAACCTTTTTTAGACAAAATATTAAATTCAGAATCTGTAATAGGCTGCGTATAACCAATCACATGCGAAGCAACAGTTTTATAAGGATAATTTCTAATAATTTTTGTTGAAATCTCAAGACCATTTAAGATATTCTCATTTTCTTTAAATTTGATAACTTGATCAACTTTTAAATCATCTAACAAAGTTATTGAAAATTTTTTATTTTTTAAACCATCAGAATATTTCTTTTGAAGTGAATCAGATGAAATAGTGAATAATCTCGAAATCTTTGATTTATGTTTCTGCCATGTTCTTTCATTAACATATTGAGGTTTAACTATTAAAGAGTACTTAAAACGGCTATCTGCCAAAACCAAGCCATTTTTGTCTAGTATCCGCCCTCTAATTGGTTGAGTTGCAATTAGCCTAATCCTATTTTCATCAGACATTTTTTTATACGTCTCATGATTTAATAGTTGCAGAAAAATTAATCTAATTAATATTAATAAAAAAGTAAAAGCAGTAATTGAATAGAAAACCAAAGGCTGTCTATTAAAAGAGGGAAATTTATTATTGAAGTTGCTATTTTTCAAAAATTTTACATCTCTTTCTGTAAAAACTTTTTTTCTAACAAATTAATAATCTCCTTTATACTTTTTAGTTTTTGAACTAAAAATTTATAATCTCTTTGAGTCTTATCGTTATCAAATTCTAAACTTGATATATCTTTTTCTTGTTCTTTGTTATACATAAACCTAAGAATAAATTAACTCAAAAACTTAATTACTTTTATATTATCCCAAATAATAAATTACAAATCATCAAAATAATATTAAATTCTAGTTAATAAAGCAGTTTAAATTGACTGATCTAAGTTTTGTTCAAAATAAGGATTACAACTGTTTTTTGAAACGCCTGAAGACCAACCAATAAATGCTGACATAAATACGATGACAATTATTGGTAGTAAGGCTTGCTGAGTATTTTCAAGGCTTAGCCATTCCTTCCAACTTCTGATAAATCTATCTCTTTGAAATTTTCTTTTCTCATTTTCTTCAGCTCTGGCTTTTTTAGCAAAAGACTTTTTTACCCACTTCTCAAAAGGTAACTTTTTTGTAATTGCCATTTTCCTCTCAACTTCTAATAGTTGTCCAGAGTTAAGCTGAGGGTGAAATGTGCTTATAAGCTCCAAAGTCTTGAGAAACATTTCTACACTTGCATCTTTTATTAGCTTTTGATCTTGACTTAAATCAGCCCATTCAATTTCGGGATAAAACCGATTTCTATTTGGATGAATTTGGTCTTCTGACATTTGCCCAGGTTCTCTCAACCATCTATTGGTATTTTCATCAAACCTTCTCCAATACAAAAATGGATTAATAAAGATTGTTTTGCCTGCAATTTTGACAACATCTTGTTGTAAATGATTACTAATTTTATTATTGGGACTTTTAGGTTTAACCAAAATCTAAATTTTATTATCTACTTAAAGATTATCTTTATTTAAAAATTTTTCCAGAAATATCAAATAATATTATTTCTTCAGTGTCATTAATTAATTTTTGATAACTGCCAACGCTTTTTTAAGTAATTACAATATTCACATTTTAGAGATGGTGAAGGAAACTCATTAGATCTGAGTAGCTTTACTGTTTGCATAACTTTGCCTTCTACCCATGATGAAGAACAATCTAACTTAATAAAATGCACATCAAATTTTAGCTGATTATTAAAAAATTTTTCGTTCTTTTTTCCGTTGAAATAAAGAAGATATGCTTCATCTGCAACTTTGTAACCATTTTTTCTAAATAACCACTGATACATTTCTAATTGTCTTTTATATGCTTTTGCATAATCATATTTATTGAAAGTTTCAAACCAATCAAAATTATTTCTTGATGTTGCTTTTACATCAACAATAATTAGCTCTCCATTCTTTTTTTGCCAGACATCATCCACTGCGCCACCAAAATCATAATTATGCTCAATAGATTTATATCTTATTCCTTTAAAATTACTTCTCCAAATATCAATATCTTTATGCTTAAAAGGGACAGCATCAATATTATGCTCAATAAATAAAGGATGAGGTTCCTGTCTTTCCCGATAATAATCAAACTCATTTTTACATAAACTATCTACAGCTATATTTAAAGTAAATGGTAATGATGGAGGTTTTATTTTATGCTTTTTATCAAGAACGCAACATCTAGGGCAATTAAGATATTTTTCAACAGTAGACCTACTTAATTTAATAACTTCATCCATAATCGTTTTGTTAAAAAGTTAAAGAGTTCAAGAGTTAAAGATATAAAAATGATCAAAGTATTTTTTTATTCCCACTCAATGGTTCCTCCCAATATTGATGCTTCAAAAACGTTTGTATCATTGACTTCTATAAAGTAAAATTTCCGTGACAAACCGGTGACAAACCTATTAGTTCCATTTTTGATGAAATCAAGCAATTTTCCGTCACTCCCACTCAATTGTTCCTGGTGGTTTACTAGTAATATCAAAAACAACTCTATTTACCTGAGGTACTTCATTAACGATTCTATTAGAAATTCTCTCTAAGGTTTCATAAGGGATTCTTGACCAATCTGCCGTCATACCATCTTCGCTTGATACACATCGTAAAACTATCGGCCAAGCATAAGTTCTTTTGTCTCCCATTACTCCGACAGTCTTTACAGGGAGAAGAACAGCAAATGCTTGCCAAATATCATTATAAAGACCCGCTTTTTTTATTTCATCCCTTACTATCCAATCTGCATCCCTCAAACAGTTTAGTTTGTCACTAGAAACTTCACCCAAAATTCTTATCGCTAAACCAGGCCCTGGAAATGGATGTCTTTTAATAATTTCATCTGGCAATCCTAAGGCACCTCCAACCTTTCTTACTTCATCCTTAAAAAGTTTTCTTAGTGGTTCAACTAATTTAAATTGTAAATCTTTTGGCAAACCACCAACATTATGATGACTTTTAATTTTAACTGCGATCCTTTCACCTGTCTTCGGATCCAAATTAGTTCCAGCACTCTCAATAACATCTGGGTATAGAGTACCTTGGGCCAAATATTGGAAAGGACCTAATCTATTGCTCTCCTCTTCAAAAACTCTAATAAATTCTCTACCAATTATCTTGCGTTTTTCCTCTGGATCAGCGATTCCATTTAATTTATTAATAAATCTTTCCCTAGCATTAATATATTCGACTTTTATTTGAAATTTTTTATCAAAAAATTCCATTAGAAATTCAGGTTCTCCTTTTCGCATAAAGCCTTGATCTATAAACATACATGTAAGCTGTTTACCAATTGCTTTATTGAGAAGAAAAGCGAGGGTTGATGAATCTACTCCACCAGAAAGCGCGAGTAAAACTTTCTTATCACCTACTTGTTGCTTAATTATTGGAATTGTTTCCTCTAAAAAAGTTTCAGTAGTCCAATCTGCTTTACATTTAGAAATAGAATAAACAAAGTTTTTAATTACCGTCATTCCAAATTCTGAATGAATAACTTCAGGATGAAATTGAACACCAAATAATTTTTTTTGTTTATTTGATATTGCAGCATGGAGTGTATTTTCTGTATGAGAAATTTGAATAAATCCCTCAGGTAAGTTATTGATAGAGTCTCCATGACTCATCCACATAATAGATTTGTCTTGGACATTTAATAACAAATCACTTTCGCAATCAATATTTATTGGTGCTCTACCATATTCAGCTTTATTAACTGCTGGGGTTACTTCACCTCCTAATTCTTTAACCATTAATTGCATTCCATAACATATACCCAAAACTGGAATCCCTAAATCAAAAATCTTTGCATCACATTTAGGTGCATTATCTTCATAAACAGAACTAGGGCCACCACTTAAAATAATTCCTTTTGGATTTATATCCTGAATCTCCTTGATAGAGGTAAAGTTACTAACTACAAGAGAAAATACATCTGCTTCTCTTATCCTCCTTGCAATTAATTCAGAATATTGAGATCCAAAATCTAGTATTAATATTGAAGGATCTCTCTCTTTTTTTAGTAATTTTTTACTCATGTATAAAAGTTACCTCAATTTATTTACAAAAACATAAACCACTAAAAATTAGAAACCTTTGAAAGCAGAAATATAATCTTTACTATTGTTACCCGCCCAACGAATTATTCTCTTTCTATCAAAAATAATTGCTGCAACTTTCATATCTGTTTTTGTATATCTATTAACATATTCCATAGAGCGCTTTTCAACAGTATCTGATAACTTGTTCCAGAGTTTATCAGCTATAGAAAGACTAAAACTTTCAAGAAGTAGCAGAGCATCCTCAACCGTGGTTGATTGAGACAATTTTTTAATTATTTCTATTGGTACTTCTTCTTTTACTGCTAAATAAATAAGGATTTCAATTCTTGCATCAGCTAAATGATTATGAGTATGAAAAATCCCTCCAGCTAGTTTAATTAATTTGCCATGATAACCAAAAAGAATTACTGTTTTGATATTTTGTATTGCACAATCAACTAATAATGGTCCTATCCAATTACCTACTTTAATAATAGGAAATTTTATATTGGAACTTTTTGCTAAATGTAAGCCATTTTCACCAATAACAAAAATAATTGTGTCACATTTTTCATGAGAAATAATTTGTTTTAACTGAGCTTTTGCAATTTTCATTTGATCAGGTGAAGCACTTGAAAATGTTTCAGCACTAGTACCTATAAGTGACAGCCCTTCGACAATTCCAAATGATTTATTACTAGTTCTTTCGGCCAAAAATTTTCCATTTGGGAATATAATCTCTAAATTCAGTTTGTATCCTTGTGGAATAATATCTAGTAAATTTTCAAATAATACTTCTTTAGCAAAATTAGAAATGCAGATCTTAGAGGTCTTTTGATGAATACCAACACCATAACCAGGAATAATATTGATTCGATCTGATATATTAGAACTTATCTTATGAGTTTTTTCTAAAGCAGCAATTGTCCATATTTCTAAGTTTTGTGTAAGATCAAGATCCAATCCAGAATTTACAAAAGAAATTCCAAGGGCACAAGACTTTCTGTTAATTAGTCCAGAAGAATGAACCTTAATTTTTATTAGATTTTTATCTTTAGGAATTTTAATTAATTCATAATCTTCAAATGGTAATCCTATTAATTTTTTTACAGCTGACTTAGCAGCTCCAGTGACCCATAAAGGTAAAGAAAATCCTTTTTTCAAATCAAGTAATTGAAAAATATTTTATGACTACTAATCTTAGAATGACCTATTAATTAAAAAGTGGCCATACAACAAAAATTATCATTGATGATACCTGGTCCCACACCAGTTCCAGAAAAAGTTTTGCAAGCACTTGGAAAGCATCCCATAGGGCATAGAAGTAAAGATTTTCAAGATCTTGTTGAATCCACGACTAAAAATCTTCAATGGCTACATCAAACAAAAAATGATGTTTTAACAATTACAGGTAGTGGAACTGCTGCCATGGAAGCAGGAATGATAAGTACATTAAGCAAAGGAGACAAAGTTATTTGTGGGGAAAATGGGAAGTTTGGCCAAAGATGGGTAAAAGTTGCAAAAGAATTCGGACTTGAAGTAATAAAAATTGAGGCGGAATGGGGTACCCCACTTGATCCGGAAAGTTTCAAAACAATACTAGAAAAAGATGATAAAAAAGAGATAAAAGCTGTTGTCCTTACACATTCAGAAACTTCAACAGGAGTAATTAATGATTTAGAAACAATAAGTTCTTATATTCGTGATCATAAAAAAGCTTTATCAATTATTGACTGCGTAACAAGTATTGGAGCTTGTAATGTTCCAGTAGATGAATGGGAACTAGATGTTGTTGCCTCGGGATCTCAAAAAGGTTACATGATACCTCCAGGCTTAAGCTTTGTGTCTATGAGTGAAAAAGCTTGGCAAGCATCAAAAAATTCTAATTTACCTAAATTCTATTTAAATTTAAAATCATATAAAAAAAGTCTTTCGAATAATAGCAATCCTTATACTCCAGCAGTAAATTTGGTTTTTGCTTTAGATGAATCTTTAAAAATGATGAAAAATGAAGGGCTAGAAAAAATTTTTAATAGACATGAAAGACATAAATTAGCAGTCAGTAAAGCTGCAAAAACTCTTAATCTTAAATTATTTGCTGATGAAAACCACTTAAGTCCTGCAGTTACCGCAATTCAAATTGAAGATATAGATGCTGAGAAGTTTAGAAAAATAATAAAAAATAAATATGATATTTTGTTAGCTGGGGGACAAGATCATTTAAAAGGAAAGATATTTAGAGTTGGTCATTTAGGTTACATAAACGATAGAGACATAATTTCAGTGATAGCGGCTATAGGAAATACCTTAGTAGATCAAAATTTAATTTCTACTGAAAAAGCAGGAGAAGCATTGAAAATAGCATCATGCCATCTATAAAAAAGTAAACTAAGTACCAGGTTCTTCAACATTTCCACCTAATTCAACTATTTTTTCTTTTAATACTAAAGATTTTTCTTCATCTCCATTAGTTTGAGCAACTGCAAGAGCAAATTCTAACTTTTCGAGTTGATGACCACCTTCAAAAAAGGATAATTTCTTTTTAATTGGATTTTTATTACCTCTGTAAGAAATTTGTGGAGCCATGACAAATAATGCTTTTTTAATATTATGCCAACTCGCAGGCCCTTTATGCAGCAAAAATCTAACTAATTTTTAAATATTAAATTTTTAGTTGCCAAATAATTAAGTATTTATAAGTTTTAAAATACATTTCAACCATAAATAATAAGCTACTTAATTTTTTTTATCGCGGCAAAATCTATAAAAATTGATAAAAAAACACCAAAAATAAGTAAATAACAACATATAACCGAATCTTTGTATTTATTTCTAATATTATGTCCAAACAGTTGATTTTTTAAATGTCAAATATAAATCTACTTTATTATTTAATTGCTGGTACCGCTTTTGGAGCACTAGCTTTAATAACAGGTATCCCTGCAGCTCCACTCGCAGGTGCCTTAATTGGTGCAAGTATTTTAAGCATCAGCGGAAAAGTTGATGCTGCCGCATGGCCAAATGGAACAAGAACTATATTAGAAATAGGTATTGGTACTGTTATCGGAACAAGTCTAACAAAAAACTCATTAGTTGAATTACAAACTTTATGGAAACCTGCAATTTTAATCACATTTACTCTAATAATTACTGGCTTAGCGATTGGTTTATGGACTAGCAGATTACTTAATGTAGATGTAATTACAACAATTCTTGGGGCTGCTCCAGGAGGTATAAGTGGTATGAGTTTAGTTGGTACAGAATATGGAGTGGGAGCAGCGGTTGCAACTCTTCATGCAGTTAGATTAGTTACTGTTCTATTAATTTTGCCATTAGTTGTAAAAATGCTAAATCTTTTTGGAATAATAAAATCTTAAATTTGTCTAGACATAATACAAATTAAAGATACTTTTTATATAGACAGATAAAAACTAATGAAAAGGAACATAAAGTTAAGATTCATTTTACCTATAGTTGCGATATTTTTTCCCTCACTATTATTTACCCCTAAAGCAAGTGCAGGTTCCTTTGGAGCAGAAATATTTTGTACTATGAGAGATGGTGGAAATGATCATGAAAGCAGTTGGCAAGCAGCTTACAGTTATATTAAAAAACAAAAAGGGGGTATTTTTAAGACATCTCCAAAGCAGGCCGCCGGACAAATTATTGAAACTGTTGTAAGAGAAAGAGATAAGTTTTCTTATTGCGTTGAATTTTTAGATCAACTTCATCCTGATAGAAAGCTACAATTAGAAAACAATAAAAAAGAAAAAAAACGGAAAAAAGAAGAACTTTTGCAAGAAAAAGAAAGTAAGGATTACTCCGAAGAAACTTTTGATAGATATAGCTATTAACTTTAAAAGTATAATCAACTATATTTAGTCTACAAAATATTACTTAATAGGTATAATTGTATACATAAAAAATATTTTATTTCAGAAATATAGTCTACAAAGTAACAAAAAAATATTGACTTTTATCATAAATCCGTCAAGATTATATGTAATTAAAAAATCTGAATGCATATTAATGATGCTGTCTTTTTAGAAGATTTATGCCCTAAATTCAGATTCAGGCAATGGCGGAAATCAATTCATAGATTTACAGGAAAAAGTTGCATTTACTGTGGAAAACCTTCAGAATCTATAGACCATATAATTCCTAGAAGTCAGGGAGGTTTGAGCAAAACCGAAAACTGCGTACCAGCATGCTTATCATGCAACGGCGACAAATCAGATGATAATGCTTTACATTGGTATCGAAAACAAAAATTTTATGATCCTAGAAGAGCTATGGCTATTAGAGCATGGTTAGAAGGTGATTTAAGATTAGCGATAAGATTAATACAATGGGCAAATCCTAGCTTTATGAATAAAAAACATGAAAATGACTTAATTGTTAAAGATGAATATAATGCCGCTTAATTACCAGACCATACATGCCTCTATAGAATGATATTTTTTACATACATCCTCTGAAGCTTGTGGTGATTCAGGAAATATTAATAATGCGCACGATGCGAAAAGTATTACAAATAATTTTTGGTAGAATTTAAAATCTAAACCAAATTTTGAGTTGTTTGATTTTTCTTGAACTTGAAAATTGGCATTATCAAAAGTAGCTATCTTGACTTTTACCTGAGGCTGAATTAAGGTCTTCATTTTCTTATTAATACATATGTACTATATATAATACTTTATGGTTGATTTATCAAGTCCACTTGCACAAAAAAACAAATTCCTAATCTTTGGGGGAGGTTTTAGCGGAAACTATTTTGCAAAATCAATTCGGCAACTAGGCTGCATAGCATTAGCAAGTTCTCGATCTAAAAGTAACGATCCAAATAGTTTTGTTTTTAATAGCGAAGATAATTCAATACCTGAAGATTCAATCTTTGAAGGAGTAACTCATATTCTTAGTTGTATCCCTCCAGATAAAAATGGTAACGACCCAGTATTAAAAAAGCTTAAAAATAAAATTAAAAGTTTATCTCTAGCATGGGTTGGATATCTCTCAACTACTGGTGTGTATGGCAACACCTATGGTGATTGGGTTTGTGAAAAAGATCAACCTAATCCTTTGCAAAAAAGAAGTCAAAGGAGGTTAAATTGTGAGAAAGAATGGATTAATTCAGATTTACCAATACAAATTTTCAGATTACCTGGTATTTATGGACCAGGAAGGTCAACTTTAGAGGCTATTAAAACAAAAAAAATCAAAGTAATAGATAAAGAAAATCAAGTTTTCTCAAGAATACATGTCGGTGATATTGCAAATGCAATTATTTATTTAATACAAAATCAAGATAATTTAGATTTTTATCCAATAATTAACATCGCAGATGACGAGCCATGTTCACAAATTGAAGTTATAAGATATGGCTACCAATTACTTGGATTAGAAATGCCTAAAAAAATATTATTTGAAAAGGCTAAAAAAGATTTATCACCAATAGCTCAATCATTTTGGATAGAAAATAGAAGAGTTTCAAATAAATTATTATGTGAAAAATTAGGGTATAAACTAATTTATAAAAACTACAAAGCAGGATTAAAAGACTGCCTTATTAGAATTAAATCATGATACAAAATATTTTTATTATAAATTTAATGGATTTAACTTAAATCTTTTTTTAAATAAAAACTTTAATTTTCAACATTTAAAATTTTTTTATGAACAATCAAAGTAATAATATCGAAGAAAATTTTAAAATTATCATAAGCGTTGGGGACGATTCAGGTATCGGACCTGAAATTATTTTGAAAGCACTTTTTTCCAAAGAAATTCCAAATAATATTGATTTTATAATTGTTGGATCAAAAAATAACCTAGAAAATGCTTATAAAAGTCTTAAATCTTTAGGAGTCAAAAATATTGTAGATCCTAATAATTATGAAATACATGACGTTCAAATTCCATTTGAAGTAAATAAGCAAAAGAGAAGTAATGGAAATGCAAGTTTCTTTTACTTAAAAAAAGCTATTGAAATTGTTCAAAAGTATACTAATGCAGCGCTAGTTACTGGACCTATTTGTAAAAAGTCATGGGCTTTAGCAGGCCATAATTATTCGGGTCAAACAGAATTATTAGCAGAATCTTGTCAAGTAAGTGACGTCGGCATGTTATTTACGGCCAAATCTCCAATAACTGGTTGGAGATTTAATACCTTATTAGCAACTACCCACATACCTCTATGCGAAGTACCAAAACAATTATCTACAAATTTAATTCATACAAAATTAGATTTGTTTTCGAAGTTTTGCAAAACCTATGTCAAAAAACCCTTTCTGAAAGTTGCCGGATTAAACCCTCATGCTGGTGAAGAAGGCATATTAGGAAATGAAGAAAAAGATTGGCTTAAGAACGCAGTTAGTAGCTGGGGTAAACAAAATAAAGAAGTTCAATTAACAGGTCCCATTTCTCCTGATACTTGCTGGAATTCATCAGCAAAAGCTTGGAGAGATAAAACAGCTCCAACTCATGATGGAATTCTTGCTATGTATCATGATCAGGGATTAATTCCAATAAAGGTTATAGCTCTTAATTATTCAGTTAATACAACTATTGGTTTACCTTTTATCAGAACATCTCCCGATCATGGAACTGGATTTGACATTGCAGGCAAAGGTTTAGCACAATCTCAAAGTATGATTGAGGCAATAAAAGCAGCTTTTGATTTGACTAAAAATTCAAGACTGTTTAACGCGCATTAATACTTGTCCAAACTCTACTGGTGTTCCATTTTCAACAAGAATTTCTACAATCTCAGCATTAAACTCTGATTCGATTTCGTTCATTAACTTCATAGCTTCAAGTATACAAATCGTTTGGCCAATATTAACCTTACTTCCTAAATCCACGAAAGGATCCTCTCCTGGGGCTGCAGCTCTATAAAAAGTCCCAACCATAGGAGAAGTGACGTCTATAAGGTCTGAGCGCCCTGGAGGGGCTATCTGAGAAGTTTCAGAATTACTTGAAAGAGAAATATTATCAGTTGATACTGTTTGAGAAGCAGTTATTTGCTTTTCTACAGAACTGTTTGATGTCAAATTGTTAGTTGAATGATTTTGAACTAATAAATTTCTTTTTATTTCCAGTTTAAAATCTTCTCCTTCTAGAGAAAATTCTTGAATATCACTTGTAGAAATTTTTTCTATCAAGCGATCTAGGTCATCATGATCTAATTTCATAGCCATTAGTTTTCACGTCCAAGATAACTATCATTACGGGTATCGACCTTAATCATTTCTCCAACTGAAATAAACAAGGGGACCATAACTTGGGCTCCAGTTTCTAGGATAGCTGGTTTAGTACCCCCACTTGCAGTATCTCCTTTAACTCCAGGATCTGTTTCAGTAACTTTTAAAGTTATAGAAATTGGAAGTTCAACTTCTAAAACTTTATCTTTATAAAAAATCACGTTGACCTCCATACCTTCTTTTAAATACTTTGAACCTCTACCTATTTGATCAGAAGAGAGTCTTGTTTCTTCAAAACTTATCATATCCATAAAAACATAATCACCTGACTCCACATAAGTATGTTGCAGGTTAGACTTTTCAAGGATGGCTTGCTGTACTGATTCTCCAGCTCGAAAAGTTTTTTCGACTACATTACCGTTTCGAACTGATTTTAATTTTGTTCGCACAAAAGCAGAACCTTTACCAGGCTTAACATGTAGGAATTCTACTACGCGCCAAACTTGTCCATCTATCTCGATGGTGGTACCTGTGCGAAAATCGTTACTGGAAATCATTCCTGTATTACATATCCAAGGATCATAAACCTGTAAGAGTGCTATGCAAAACTTCTTATCAAATCAGAACAAACATTATTTAATTTTAATTTTAATTTTAATACAAGTTTGCTTCTTAGAACCAACACAAGTATTGGCTGATTTACCTACTGGAAACGCAGTTAAAGATCCCAATGCAATACTCAGAAATGCTCTTCCTATTAAGCAAGTCGAGCTACAAGAAATTCAACATAAGTTAGAAGATACAAGTGACCTTGTAAGAGGAGGAAGATGGCCAGCTCTCTCAAAAACTGTTACAAAATGTCAATCTTTACTAAAAAAATATAAGAGCAAAATTATTGCGGAATTACCAGTTGAAAAACAAAAAATTGCAGAAACCACATTTTTGGATCTTAAAATTGATTTTGATAAACTTCAAGATGAAGCAAAAACTAAAGATAAATACTCATTCATAACAACAAGAAGAGAGGCGCTAGATAAAATTGGGGGACTAGAGGAATATTTTTTACCAAATGACTTTCCTTATTCTATTCCGAGAGAATTTGATGATCTTCCTAGATTACTTGGGAGAGCAAAAGTTCAAATTAAAACTTCTAAAGGAGATATGCAAGCAATTATAGATGGATTTAATGCTCCTCTTACTGCTGGTGCATTCATTGATTTAGCTTCGAAAAACTTTTATAGTAATTTACCAATAAATAGGGCTGAAGAGTTTTTTGTTCTTCAAACTGGTGATCCAGTTGGTGATGAAATTGGATACATAGATCCTGAAACAAAGATGGAAAGACATGTTCCTCTAGAGATAAGAATACCTCAAGAGAGCGAAACTTTTTATAATGAAACCTTTGAGGAGTTAGGCCTTTATACAGAAACGCCAACTTTGCCATTTGCAACACTAGGGACCTTAGGATGGTCTCATTCAAGTACGGAAGTAAATGATGGATCATCTCAGTTTTTCTTCTTTTTGTATGAAGCAGAACTAAACCCAGCAGGTCGCAATTTAATTGACGGAAGGAATGCCGCATTTGGTTATGTAATAGAAGGTTTTGAAGTTTTAGAAGAGCTTACAAAAGATGACACAATTATTTCAATTGATGTTTTAAATGGAATGGATAAGCTCAAATCAAATGCATAAAGAATTATTAGGGGATATTGGCGAAAAAGAGTTAATAAAAAGGCTTGCTGGATTTATGCCTAAGAATCAGGTCTCAGATGATTGCGCATTCATTAAAGCTAAAAATAAAAACTTACTTATTAATACTGATTCATTAGTTGAAAATATACATTTTAACGATGATACTATTTCTGCCTTAGACATAGGCTGGAAAGCTGTAGCATGCAATGTATCTGACTTAATCTCAAGTGGATGCAGCAAAGTAATAGGAGTTAATATTGGATTAGTAGTTCCATCAAAAACAGATTGGATTTGGATTAAGGATTTATATACAGGAATAAATCTAGCTTTAGAACATTTTGGAGGCTTAATTCTTGGAGGGGATTGTTCTGTAGGAAAAGAAAAGATAATCTCTATGACTGCTCTCGGAACACAAGGAGAAATAAAATTACGAAGAAACTCATGCAAACCAAAAGAAATTATCTTGACTACAGGGATTCATGGACTTAGCAAATTAGGATTAATGATAAAAAGTAAAACAGTTTTTGATAGTGATATTTCTTTGACACAATCATTAATCAATAGTTCTTTACAACAATTTTGTAAACCAAAACTTAAACCTAACTTTCTTAAAAAAGTACTAAGAGCTCGTCCTAATAAAAGCTTTAAAACCATAGGATGTACTGATAGTAGTGATGGTTTATTTCAAGCATTATTAGATTTAGCAACTGAAAGTAATTGCAAAGCAATTATTGATTATGCAAAAGTTCCTAAACATAAAAATTGGCCTACAGGAAATAAATGGGACGAATATTATTGTTTTGGGGGCGAAGATTACGAGCTTATTTTTTCTCTACCAAGAAAATGGGCCAATAATCTTTTAAATGAAGATAAAACTATTACGGAAATCGGATATTTTCTCGAAGGAGACGTATCAGTCGATTTTAAAAACTGTGATAACAAAAATTTATTTAAAAATAAGTCTTTTTCTCACTTTTGATTATTCCCATTTTTGAGCTACTATCTCAGCTAAATCTACAACTCTTTGACTATAACCCCATTCATTGTCATACCAGGCAAGAACTTTTACAAGATTATCGCCAATTGACATTGTAAGGTCACTATCAACTATTGATGATTCATTGGTTCCTGCATAATCACTTGAAACCAGTGGCTCATCACCGTATTTAATAATTCCTTTCATTGAGCCCAGAGAAGATTCCTTAAGTGCGTTATTAACTTCTTGACTAGTAACAGATTTTGAAGATTCAAAAACGAAATCTACAGCTGAAACGTTAGGAGTAGGTACTCTCATAGCTATACCAGTGAGTTTACCTGTCATCTCAGGGTAGACCAAAGCAACTGCTTTAGCAGCTCCTGTTGAAGTAGGAACAATGTTTGTAGCTGCTGCTCTAGCCCTTCTTAAATCCCTATGACTATTATCTAAAATACGTTGATCACCAGTATAGCTATGAATTGTTGTCATCAATCCTTTATTAATTCCAAACGTTTGATCAAGAACTTTTACTACTGGAGCTAAACAATTTGTAGTGCAACTAGCATTGCTCAAAATATCATAATCACTATGTTTATATTGATCAGCATTCACACCTACTACGTAAGTCCCAACACCTGAACCTTTACCAGGAGCAGTAAGAATTACTTTTTTAGCACCAACCTCAAGGTGCTTACTTGCACCAACATCAGTATTGAAAACACCCGTTGATTCTATAACCAGATCAACCCCCCAATCTTTCCAAGGTAAATTCATTGGGTTTCTATCAGAAAAACACTTGATAGTCTTGTTATTAATTACAAAAGTATCATCAGTATATTGAATGTCCACTCCATCCAATTTTCCTAATACTGAATCGTACTTAAGCAGATGAGCGTTAGTTTTAGGGTCTGAAGTTACATTAATCCCAACCACTTCGATGTTGGTATAAGCTCCTCTACTTAACCAACAACGCATAAAGTTTCGCCCAATTCTGCCAAACCCATTAATCGCAACACGCAAAGTCATAATTAAAAAAATTTTTATTGATTAACCTAAGTTGCTGATCATACAGAATTTTGTGCAATAACGTAAGTATTTTTTAATTTATTAAGCAAATAATTCTATTTTTGTATTAATTCATAAAAAAACCAACATTTTTTGTAAAAATTAAATGCCATTCCAATTACTTAGAAGTTATCTTGATTTAAATCTAAATTTGATAATTGAATAAAAAATTAAGACATAAAGATCATTTTCATTTTATTGGCATTGGTGGTATTGGAATGTCTGCAATCGCTATGGCATTAATAAAAAAGGGATACTCAGTCTCTGGGTCTGATTTAATTCAAAACAAAGAAACAAAAAGTTTAAAAACATTAGGAGCAATAATTTTTGATTCTCAAATTAAAAAAAATATTGATTTTGTGATTTCAAAATTTCAGGATCATACAATCATTTGTGTGATTAGCTCTGCAATTAACGATGAAAACGAAGAGTTATGCTTTTGCAAAAAAAATAATTTATCAATAAAACATCGTTCAGAAATTCTTGCGATGATAATGAACTCTTACATATCATTATCAATAGCAGGTAGTCATGGAAAAACCTCAACAAGTACTTTCCTTTCCACGCTATTAGAATTATGCACACATGATTCTTCTTCAATAACTGGTGGGATAATCCCAATATATGATTCCAATGCTCATATCGAAAACACAAAATACTTAGTAACAGAAATTGACGAATCTGATGGAACAATTAAGAATTACAATTCAGATATTGGAATTATTAATAATATTGATTTTGATCATTGTGACCATTACTCAAATATCGATGAAGTTCTATCATCATTTAAAAAATTTGCTTCTAACTCCCAAAAATTATTAATTAACTATGATTGTAAATTTACAAAAAATAATTTTACTTCCGAAAATCAATGGTCTATTAAAGAAAGTAATAATATTGCTTATTCATTAATTCCAAATATTATAGATAAGGACAAAACCATTGGTAAATATTATGAACATGGCAAATTCATTGATATTATAAACATTCCAGTTCCTGGATTACATAATCTTTCTAATATTACTGCTGCAATAGCAGCCTGCAGGATGGTTGGAGTAAGTTTTAAAGAAATTAAAAAAAATACAGAATCTTTAAAATTACCAAAAAAAAGATTTGAATTTAGAGGTGAACTAAATCAACGAATAATTTATGATGACTATGCACATCATCCTAATGAAATTAAAGCAACAATTGATTTAGCAAGGTTATTTATTAAAGATACAAATAGTAGTAATAGAAAAGAAAGGGGAAGATTAATTGCTATTTTTCAACCTCATAGATTTACTAGAGTAAAACAATTTATTCATGAATTTGTGAAAGAACTATCAAAAGCAGATGTTATCTACGTAACAAATATATTTGGAGCTGGAGAAAAAAATATTGATAATATTGACTCGCAACTAATTGCTAATCTTATTTATAAAAACAATAAGAATGTTACATGTTTAAAAGATAATTATGAAATTAATGAAAAATTTTTTAAATTAACCAAAAAAAATGATTTTATTATAAATATGGGGGCTGGAGATTGTCATAACTTATGGTCAATCTTAAAAAATAAAAATACTTTAAATAATTAAATAATTAATGAAAAATATTACTTTTAAAGAGAAAATAAACCTTTCTAATTATACGACTATAAAAGTTGGTGGATTTGCGGAATATTTTTCAAAACCAAATAATACTGATGAATTCATCAATTTAATAAATTGGGCGCGTTTAAATAATCAAAAATGTCGAATAATAGGAGCCGGCTCAAATTTATTAATAAATAATATTTTCTTAAAAGGCCTAACTATATGTACAAAAAAAATGCGCTCTATCAAAATTGAATCTCATTCAGGAATTGTAGAAGTAGAAGCTGGGGTAATGCTACCAACAATGTCAAATATACTTGCAAAAAACGGATTGCAAGGCGGTGAATGGACTGTGGGAATTCCAGGCACAGTTGGAGGTTCTATTTGCATGAATGCAGGTTCAAAACAATTATCATTAGCAAATAATCTTTTATCAGTTCGAGTAATTAATACTAAAACTCTAAAAATATCAGAAATTGAAAAAAAAGATATCAATTTTCAATACAGATTCAGTCCTTTTCAGCAAAATAATCTCATGATTATAAGTGCAAAACTGCTATTTGAGCCAAAAGGAAATATTGAACAATTATTAGAAACTACACAGAAAAATCTTAAAAAAAAGACCGATACTCAGCCTTACCATTTACCTAGCTTTGGAAGCGTTTTTAAAAATCCAACTAATAATTATGCGGGTAAATTAATTGAAGAACTTGGATTAAAAGGTTTTAAAATAGGCGGCGCAGAAATTTCAACTATGCATGGAAATTTTATAGTAAATAACTCTTCTGCTAATTCGAAAGATATTTTAGATTTAATAACAGTAATTCAACAAAAAGTACTACAAAAAAAAGGTATTTTTCTTGAACCGGAAGTAAGAATGATCGGTTTTGACTATCCTTAATTAAAGAAACTTTTTTATAAAAATGGCAGGTTTTGGACTTCCAAATTTTGGACAACTAACAGAAGCTTTTAAAAAAGCTAAAGAAATTCAACAAAATGCACAAAAATTACAGGATGAACTTGAAGGCATGGAAATTGAAGGTAAAAGTGATGATGAAATGATAAAAGTATGGATTAGCGGAAACCAACTCCCTTTAAGAGTTGAAGTCAATGAAAATATTTCAACTGCTAATAAAGAAGAAATAGAAAAAAACATATTAGAGGCTATCAAAAAAGCTCATGAAAGTTCAACTACAACAATGAAAGAGAGAATGAATGACTTGACTGGTGGCTTAAATCTTAATCTTCCTGGATTAGACAATAATGACTCTTAGATGATTCAACCATTTCTTTATAGAAAGTATATCTTTCGAAATTTTTATTTAACTTACAACCCTGATCATTTACATGTAGACAATTGCGAAACTTGCATTGTATGCCTTCATTAACTATTTGTTTAGAAATTTCTGGATATAAATTAGATAGTTCGCGAATATCTATTTCAAGTGTTTGCATATTAAAACCAGGTGTATCCACAATGTAGCTTTTACTTGATAAAGAAAATAGCTCAACATTTCTCGTCGTATTTTTTCCACGTTTTATTTTGCTTGATACGGGAGCAGTTTTATTGTCAAGGCCTGGAATTATCATATTTAATAAAGTAGTTTTACCAACTCCAGATGGTCCGATAAATATTGAGCATTTTTTCTTCTTTAACTCAATCAATAAAGTTCTTAAATTTTCAGGATTATTTAAATTTAAAGTAATTGCTTGATATCCCCACTGGTGAAATTTTTCAATTAACAAAAGTCGTTTTTCTTCTGTTATCAAATCACATTTCGTAAGCACCAATGAAACCTCTACCCCTAGTTGCTCAGAAGATATTAAAAACTTATTGACTTGAGATAAATTTAGTTTTGGCTCTTCGACAGAACAAATGACGTATATATTTGAAATATTAGCAACGGATGGTCTTTCTAAAAGATTATTCCTTTTGACTAAACTTTCTATCGTTGCTCTTTTACTTTGTAAATCAATTTGATAAACAATCACTTCATCGCCAACGAAAACGAATTGATTTTTAAAATTTACAGACTTCTTGATTTTGCATAAAAATTTTTTGTTAAGAACTGAGGTCTCATCTTTATCTAATTCAACCAAATAAAATTCATTAAATTTTTTCGTAACAAGACCCTTATATTTTTTATTAACTTTCATGCAAAATTTTGAACTTTATTGTTTTTTGATTTTCTTCTATAGTTTTAAAAAAATATTTCATTTCTTTTAAAGCTCTTTTAACCATAATTTCTGGTTCTCCTTTATCTAAATGAACTATCAAAGTTTCATTTGAGGATAGTTTCTCTAACGCTAATTTACATTTCACAACATTCAAAGGACATGGAATCGATTCTAAATCCAATAACTTTGAAACTTTTTTCAAGAATCCTTTCCAAACAACCTACTAAACAAACCACTGTTAAAACTTGAATTCTGTTCAGTATATTTTGAAGCTAGATCCTCTAGAAGATTTCGTTCATCTTCTGTAATTCGAGTTGGAAGTTTAACTTTTACTAAAACTTGATGATTGCCTCTTGCAACTGGATTCCCTAATCTAGGAACTCCTTTATTCTCAAGAGATAAAGTGCTATTTGGCTGGGTACCACTTGGTATTTTTAAATTAACCTTACCATCAACGGTCATGATATCAACAGTATCACCAAGGATAGCTTGAAGATAACTTACTGATATTTCTGAATAAATATTAATGCCTTCTCTCTTTAAATTTGGGTCATTTTTAACTTTAATAAAGACATAAAGATCTCCAGGTGGGCCGCCTTTTAGACCAACATTTCCCTCTCCAGAAACTCTCAATTTAGTTCCAGAATCAACTCCTGCAGGAATATTAATGCGTAATTTTTTTCTAACTTGTTTCACACTATTACCACCACAGCTTGTGCATGGATCTGCAATTACTTGACCAGAGCCATTACAAGTTGGGCATTCTGCAACTTGTGTAAAATTACCAAAAGGCGTTCTTGTTGCTCTTCTAACCTGCCCACTACCACCACAAGTAGTGCAATTTGTTGGACCCGTTCCTGGTTTTGCCCCAGTACCTCTACAAACTTCACAAGTTTCTAAATGAGGTATATTTATTTCTCTTTGTTGTCCAAAAATAGCATCTTTAAAATCAATATTTAAGTCATACCTTAAGTCATCACCTTGTTGTGGACCTCTTCTTTGTGATCTCCCTCCTTGTGAAGATTGTCCGCCAAAGCCATTAAAAAAAGTTTCAAATAAGTCTCCAAAACCACCCATATCACCCATATCTGGCATGCCAGCCGCTCCTCCTATTCCGGCCTCTCCAAACTGATCGTATCTGGCTCTAGTTTCGGGATCAGCTAAAGCCTCATAAGCTTTACCTATCTCTTTGAATTTATCTTCAGCACCTGGATCTTTATTAACGTCAGGATGATATTGTCTTGCTAATTTTCGATAAGCACTTTTTAAAGTATTAGCATCAGCATCTCTTGAAACGCCAAGTATTTGATAAAAGTCGGCCATTAAATAATACTCAACTATTCATAAAAAGGATTTAATTATCTTCAGAGATAGGATTCTCTGAATCAATATCTTCTTCAACTTTATCCTTTTCTTCAGGCTCTTGTGAATTTTGTTGGCCTGGACCCATTGAAACTTTAACTAATGCATGTCTTAGCACCTTACCTTCTAAATGATATCCACGCTGTAATTCTTCAATAATTATATCCTCATTAAACTCTTGACTTGGTTCCCTTAAAACCGCTTCATGTAATTTAGGATCAAATTGTTGTGCAACTACCCTCATTGGAGAAACTCCTTGTTGTTTTAACACTTCCACTAATTGTTTATAAAGTCCTTGATAACTTCTGTGCAATGTTTGAGCCTCGTCACTTTCGGGTTTTAGTTGTTGTCTTGCTCTTTCAAAATTATCAACAATGGGCAATATTGCTGTTAAAGCTTTGGAAACAAGTTGAACTTTTAAATCATCTTGATCTCGAGACTGTCTTTTTCTAAAGTTATCGAAATCGGCAGCAATTCTTACATACTGACTTTTTAACGTTTCATGCTCTTTTTCTAATTGTTCCAATCTCGCGTCATTATTAGTTATGGTATTTTTTAAATCTTCTGCATAAATATTTTCATCATCTACATTAAGTGACTGTTTATCTTCGCTGGTTTGATTTTCAATCACAGAGGAATCTTCAATTTTATTAGCCTCTTCAGAAACATTCTCTTCTAGATTTTCTACATTATCTGATTGTTTTTCAATCATTACCCTAAATTTTTATTAAAACTATTGTGAATGAAATTGACGCACAAAACAAGTTGCGGAAGGCCGCACTAATTAGTTATTCGGCTATAAACTTCAAAGCAAGACCGTTATTACAATATCTTTTACCTGTTGGCAAAGGACCATCATTAAAAACATGACCTTGATGACCACCGCATCTTGAGCAATGATATTCTGTTCTTGGAACAATTAATTTAAAATCTACCTTCGTTTCTACAGAACCTTTAATTGAATCCCAAAAGCTAGGCCAACCAGTACCACTATCAAATTTAGTATCAGAAGTAAAAAGAGGTTGGTTACAACCTGCACAATAAAATATACCTTTCCGCTTCTCATTATTTAGCTGACTACTAAATGCTCTTTCAGTACCCTCTTCACGCAAAATATAATAAGATTCCGGACTAAGTTTATTTTTCCACTCCTCTTTTGATAAATTCCAGTCTTCATCCGATGCAGCAGATGCAGCTAATACTTTCTTTGGTTTAAGAATAAATTTCAAAATTGACATGATAGGAATTAAAATAAAAGATCTTCTAGAAAAAAATTGATTCATATTTTCAAATATATCGAATAGAATTTAATGAAAAGTTATCAGATTAATACTATAAACAATCAACATAAAATAAGTGTTGCTCCAATGATGGATTATACAGACAAACACTTTAGGATGATAATTAGAAAAATAAGCTCTAAAGCGCTTTTATATACTGAAATGATAGTAGCTCAGAGTTTAATTTATACAGACAAAAAAGAGCGGTTTTTAGACTTTAATTCAGAAGAACATCCATTATCAATTCAGTTTGGAGGAGACAACCCAAAAATGCTTGAAGAGGCTGCAAAAATGGCTCAAGATTGGGGATATGATGAAATAAACTTCAATGTGGGATGTCCAAGCCCAAGAGTTTGTTCCGGAAACTTTGGTGCTTCACTGATGAAAGAACCTGCCAAAGTAGCAAAATGTATAGAATCGCTAAAAAATAATTGTAGTTTACCCGTTACTATCAAACATAGAATTGGCGTTGATGAAGAAGATAGTTTTGATAAATTAGATAGTTTCGTAAAAAAAGTTGCAAATGCTGGAGCAGACAGATTTACTGTTCATGCAAGAAAAGCAATATTAAAAGGTCTAAATCCCAAGCAAAATAGAACAATACCGCCACTTAAATATGATGTGGTTCAGAAATTAAAGAAAAACAATCCAGAGCTGATTATAGAAATAAATGGAGGTTTTACGAATATTGATCAATGCATAAAAGCACTTAATGATTTAGATGGTGTAATGATAGGAAGATCAGCTTACAAATATCCATTAAGGTGGTCTGAAATTGATCAAAAAATATATGGTGAAAATACTAAAAGCAAAAAAGCTTCTGAAATCATTTTTTCATTGGTTCCTTATATTGAAAAACATATAAAAAATGAAGGCAAAACTTGGGATATATGTAAGCATCTTATAAATCTTGTAGAAGGTATCCCAAATGCTAAGGTTTGGAGAAATGAAATTTCCACCAAATCGATTAGACAAGAATTAAGTATTGATTACTTAAGCAAAAAAGCTTCAGAATTACAAAATATGGGTTTTTAATTCCCTTCTTGAGATATTTCAGAATTGCTTGCAACACTTCTTTTTCTTCTACTTCTGCCATTTTCAAAGTCAGAATTTTCAGAAGAATTTCCATAACTTCTATCTTCCCAACCTTCAGCTCCAGAAGATTTATTAACGTAAGAAGAAGCAGGTTCAGAATAATTACCGCCACCGCAGTAACCGCCGCCATTACCGCCACCGCCGTAACCGCCGCCATTACCGTAACCGCCTCTACCGCCCCCGCCGCCTCTGCGTGGACCTCCCCCGCCGCCTCTTGGCTCGGCTTTATTGATTCTTAAAGGCCTTCCCATAAGCTCAGTTCCTTGAAGACCATCAATAGCTGATGTCTCAAGTGCTTCATCTGCCATTTCGACAAAAGCAAACCCTCTTTTTCTACCTGTGTCTCTTTCTAAGGGAAGAGAACAATTCATAACTTCACCGTACGGTGTAAATAATTCTAAGATGTCTTCTCGCTCTGCGCGGAAAGGCAAATTGCCAACAAAAATACTCACTTGAAACTCAACTTTAAAATAATAACCAAGATAAAAACTACCGATTAAGTAGTTCATATACATTACTATATTATTCTACTTCAATACATACCTTGTTGTAGAAAATTACTTGAGATTTAGATGAATAATTTTTTCTTCCAATTATTTAATTCAAGTTTGACTTGATCAAATCCTGTTCCACCTAAACTATTTCTAGACTTGACTACGTTCATAGGATTGAGGTTTTCAAAAATATCTTCTTTAAACTCATTATGAAATGTTTGAAATTGTTCTAATTTTAAATCTTTAAATAATATGTTTTTACTTAAACAATACTTCACAATATCTCCAACCACTTGATATGCCTCTCTGAAAGGAACCTTCTTAAGTACTAGATAATCTGCTAAATCAGTTGCATTAGAAAAATCATTATGAACAGAATCCATTAACTTTTCAACATTAAACTCTATTCCTTCATTTAATAAAATTGTCATAGCTTTTAAGCAAGAAGAAATAGTATCTACTGTGTCAAAAATTGGCTCTTTATCCTCTTGGAAGTCCTTATTGTATGAAAGAGGCACTCCCTTTATCATGGTTAATAAAGATTGAAGATGTCCATAAACTCGACCCGTTTTACCCCTTATTAATTCAGGAACATCTGGATTCTTCTTTTGAGGCATTAAGCTACTTCCGGTGGCACACTTATCAGTTAATTTTGCAAAAGAAAACTCATCAGTAACCCACAAGATTATTTCTTCGGAAATTCTACTCAAATGAGACATTATTAAAGCAGAACTTGAAACAAATTCTATACAAAAATCTCTGTCACTTACAGCATCAATACTATTTTTATAAATATTTCCAAATCCTAATTCTTCAGCAGTAAAATATCTATCTATTTTAATTTTAGTCCCCGCTAAAGCTGCTGCGCCTAAAGGCGAAATATTAACCCTAGCTCTAACTTCTTTAAGCCTTTCACGGTCTCTTTGAAACATTTCAAGATAAGCCAAAAGATGATGAGCAAGAGATAGAGGTTGCGCTCTTTGCATATGGGTATAACCAGGTATTAATGTATAGATATTTGATTCAGCAATTGAAAATAAAGAATTTTGTAATTCGTCCAATAAGATATCAATATTATCAATTTTTTTTCTCAACCATAATCTAATATCTGTTCCTACCTGATCATTTCTACTTCTACCTGTATGTAATTTTTTTCCAGTTTCACCAATTAAATTAATTAGTTTTTCTTCAATGCAATAATGTATATCCTCCGATGGAGCCGCGGGGCAAAATTTGCCTTCAATAAAATCTTCTTTTATAGTTTCTAAACCCTCGATAATTTTTAAAGACTCATCAGTGGACAAAACCTTAGTTTTACCAAGCATTTTGGCATGAGCTATAGAACACTCTATATCTTCTAAAATTAGTGTTTTGTCAAAATTGATTGAAGCATTAAACTCTTCTATAAAAGGATTCAGACTACCATCAAACCTATTACTCCAGACTTTGGACATATGAATTAAACTTTAGTTACTTCTAATAAAGCATTATTTTATATATGTGACAAAAAATCTAATCTAACTGAAAGACTACCATAGAAGCATCGTCCTCCAATTGTCTATTTTTACCAGTAAAATCATCTAATATCTTATAAATCTTATTTAAAATATCTTTAGATTTAAGTGATTGCTGACATAATTTTGAAAAGGATTGAATTAAACGTTCTTCATCAAATCTTTCGCCTAAAGCATTAGAAGTGTCAGTTACTCCATCTGTATAATAAAGAATTGCATCGTTTTTATTAAGTTGTATTTGACCACATTGATATTCAGCATCATTTTGCAAACCAAGAACAAAACCTTCTGAATCTAATTTAATAATTTTTTGCTCAGAACTTTTCCAAAGCAAAGGAGGATTATGTGCAGCATTTGCATACCTTAATTTTTTTGTTCTAGGATCATAATCAGAATAAAATAAAGTTATAAATCTATGCGATTGATCTAAATCATAAATAGCTAACTGATTTAAATCATGCAATATTCTATCTGGAGGTAACCCAGTCAAAACCTCTGCTCTTAGCATTCCTCTTAACATAGTCATCAAAAGACCTGCTGGAAGGCCCTTCCCCATAACGTCTCCAATAACTAAAGCCCACCTTGCCTTTTCGCGTCTCTTCTCAGAAATATTTGTTTTCAAAGACATGAAATCATAATAATCTCCTCCTAATTGAAGAGCTGGCCTACAGTGCGCAGCCAAATCTACACCATAAATGGTTGGACAATAATCGGGTAAAAGTTGCGATTGGATTTCTGCTCCAATAGAAATTTCTCTATCTACGTTTTCATGCTTCTTTTTTGCTTTAATTAACGAATAATTTTCTAAACCAATTGCCAAACAACTAATAATAAAGTTTAAATTGCGCTCATATTTTAAAGAATCATTGAAAGTATCTTTTTTAAAGGTATATACAAATCCTCGACATTTTCCCCGTGACAAAACTTTATAAGACTTAATTACATATTCTTTAAATTGATTATTTAAAACTTTTTCAAAAGAGATATCATCTTTTAATTTAAAATTTTTAGAGAAATCAAAATTGTTAAAATAACTTTTAATTTCATCATCCATTTTTAGATTTTTTGTTGCACCAGCAAACTTAATATTTTCTTTCCATATTTCTCCCTTTTCATTCAAAGGAATAATAAAACTTAATTGATGATTAAAAGTATGTTTTAAAATTATAGAAATATAATCCAGAAATCTTTTTATATTTGAAAAAGATTTTAAATAATAGGATAATGAAGATACTGTTTCTATAAATTTATCATTCTCATGAAGAGGAAATTTATAATCGTTCTCTAAAAATTCTTGAATAACGTCATTAGACAATAATTTTTTTTTTTGGATTTTAGACAAAACACATAGAAGCCATAGATATGTTTTAACACCAAAAATGCGTTTTTAAAAAAAATTAATTAAATTTTTATCTATCAGCAAGCAAAGCCTCAACAAATTCAAAGCTATTAAATGGTCTTAAATCTTTAATACCCTCTCCAGCGCCGATAAATCTTATCGGCAGATTGACTTCTGCAGATACAGCAAGAGAAACGCCACCTCTTGAAGTACCATCTAATTTAGTAATAATTGCACCACTTAAATTTGCTGATTTTGCAAAACTTTTTGCCTGCTTTAATCCATTTTGTCCTTGACTAGCATCTAAAACTAATAAAGACTCAATGATTGCATCAGGAACTTTTTTATCAATAATTTTTTTTATTTTTGATAATTCATCCATAAGATTATTTTTATTTTGTAGCCTTCCTGCAGTATCTACTAGTAATAGGTCACTTTTGCGTTTGTTTGCTGCGTTAATAGCATCAAAAACTACTGCTGCTGGATCTGCATTCTTTGATTGATTCGAAATAACATCTACCATACTTCTTTCACCCCATACCTGTAATTGTTCTACTGCTGCTGCTCTGAAAGTATCAGCTGCTGCTATTAAAGTTTTGTAGTTACTTTTTGATGACAAATAAGCAAGTTTCCCCAAAGTTGTTGTTTTGCCAACTCCATTTACTCCCACTATTAGCCAAACATTCAACTTCCCTTTCTGTGGAACAAGAATATTTGTTCCAGAATTTTTTATTGGTTTTTCAATGATTGCTCGTAATTCATCTTTTAAAAATTTTATTCCTTCTTCTCCTCCAACAACTTCTTCATTTAATTTTTTCCTAAGTGCATTAATTACTTTATCTGTTGAATCAATACCAACATCAGCTCTTATTAATAACGTCTCTAAATCATCTAAAGATTCTGGTGTAAGTGGATCATCTCCTAATTTATCTAATAATTCTGATACAAAACCTTTTCTTGTTTCTTCTAATCCTCTTCGTAATTTACTCAACCAATCTATTTCATCAATTGATATTTCATTTACTTTTTTACCCTGCGCAGCCAACACCATTGCTGACCAAGTAAAGTCATCATCAAAATCTCCTAATTTAACTTCTGTATCATCTTGCAAATTAGAAAAATTCTGTTTATTAACTTCTACCTTTAATTGTTCTGCTTTTAGTTCTTCTACCTTTAATTGTTCTGCTTTTAGTTCTTCTGCCTTTAGT
>QCUP01000004.1 GCA_003208885.1 Prochlorococcus sp. AG-679-K21
CAATTATTTAATTTCACCTGAAATCTCACAACTGAGAGAATTTTCACCGAGATTGAAAATAGCAATTTTAGCTTCAGGTGAGGGATCAAATTTTCAAGAATTGATTGACCTCTCCAATTCAAATAAATTTGATATTGATATCAAGATTTTAATTACAAACAAATCAGAGGCTGGATGTATAACAAGAGCTAAAAATTCCAATATTTCATATAAGGTAATTAAAAGCTCTGATTATGAAAATAAATATTATTTTGAGGATGAAATTATTAATACAATAAAAAAACAAGATATAGAACTTATTGTTATGGCGGGTTGGATGAAAATCATGTCATCAAAATTTGTTAATGCATTTAAGAATAAAATAATAAATATTCATCCATCATTACTTCCCTCCTTTAAAGGAAGTAATGCAATTAAAGAAGCTATATCAAATAATTCCAAGATCACTGGTTGTTCAGTTCATTTTGTAGAACCTGAGGTTGATAGTGGTCCATTAATTATGCAAGCAGCATTAGCTATTTCGGATAAAGATAATTTAGAGACAATAACTCATAAATTACATTTATTGGAACATAAAATATTACCACTCTCAATTTCCCAGGCCGGATATTTAATCCGGAACAATGTCATGGGTAATGATTAATCATTTCTAACCCGTTATTTATTGGTAAACCAGATATTAGATTAAGGTTTTGTATGGCTTGCCCTGTTTGCCCTTTAATTAAATTATCTATTACTGATAAAATAATAATTCTTCCATTTCTAGTATCAACTTTGACAGAGAGATGGATTTCATTTGTATTCTTAACCCACTTAGTGGAAGGATAAACATCAACTGGTAATACTTGAATATTCGAGAAGGTTCTATAAAAATTTTCTAATATAATTCTACAATCAGATGAAGTTAAACCTGGATCCCGTAATCTTCCATAAATTGTAGAATGCATACCCCTTGTCATTGGTATTAAATGAGGAGTGAATAGTAATTCAATATCATTACCAGAAATAAAACTTGCAATTTGTTCTATTTCAGAAGTATGTCTATGATTTATTAGTCCATAAGCAGAAAGGCCATCTCCACATTCAGAAAATAATAGTTTTTGATGTGGTTCTCTGCCTCCGCCAGATGTACCACTTTTTGAATCTATTATTATACCTTCGTTATCAATGATACCTTGTGATAAAAATGGTATAAGAGGAATTAGAGCAGATGTAGGATAACACCCAGGGCAGGCGATTAAACTTGCTTTAGATATATCTTTGAAATTAATTTCAGGAAGACCATATATAGCTTCTCTACATAAATCATCGTCATCTCTATTATATTTTTTAGCTTCGTAGGAGTAGACACTTTTCCATTGATCAAGAGACTTATATCTATAATCGGCTGATAAATCAATTACTTTTACTCCTTTTTCTAATAAACCTCTTGTTAATGTAGAAGAAATCCCGTTGGGCAAACAAAGTATAGCTACATTAGCTTTGTCGACGATTCTATCTATTGATATTTTTTCAATTAAATTGTCAGACTTTAAATTTATGAATGGAAAATTGTCGCTCCATTTTGTTCCTGAAGATTTATTACCACCTAAATATGAAATAGTATAATTATTATTATCCTTTAGTAGATTTACTGCTTGTATTCCCCCGTAACCAGTAGCACCAACTATTGCAACATTCATTTCTCTCTATTGGCAGACTTTAAGATAGGATTATAAGTGTTGAATAAAATAATAATTTAAACACTTTTTTCTATATTGAATAGTAATAATGAAAGAAACAAGTCCCAAATCAAATAATGGAACAATTTTGGATAATAACGAAGATTTTAATATAGAATTTGATCCCATAAGCGATGCATTAGCTGCCATAAGAAATGGAGAATGCATAATTGTTGTTGATGATGAGAGAAGAGAAAATGAAGGAGATTTAATTTGTGCGGCTCAGTTTGCAACTCCTCAACAAATTAATTTTATGGCAACAGAGGGTAGAGGTCTAATATGTTTAGCAATGCAAGGGGACAAGTTAGACGCCTTAGATCTTCCTTTAATGGTTGATCGGAATACAGATGAAAATCAAACTGCATTTACTATTTCAATAGATGCAGGCCCTGAGAATAATGTAACTACTGGAATATCAGCAGAGGACAGAGCTAAAACTATCCAAGTTGCAATTAATCCTTCAACAAAGCCAGAGGATTTAAGAAGACCAGGACATATATTTCCACTAAGAGCAAAAAAAGGAGGAGTTTTAAAACGAGCTGGCCATACCGAAGCAGCTGTAGACATTGCTGCTATGTCAGGTCTTTATCCTGCTGGTGTGATTTGTGAAATTCAAAACCCAGATGGCTCAATGTCAAGACTTCCGCAACTTAAGGAATATGCAAAGGAATGGGGGATGAAGTTAGTATCCATTGCAGACCTCATTAGTTACAGATTTCAGAACGAAAGATTTGTATATAGAAAATCTGATGCAATTCTTCCAAGTATTTTCGGTAATTTTAAGGCATATGGATACATAAATGAACTTGACGGCTCTGAACATATTGCATTAGTAAAGCAAAAGTCAAATAAATTAAGTGAACCAGTATTAGTAAGGATGCATTCAGAATGTTTAACTGGTGATGCATTTGGATCACTACGTTGTGATTGCAGACCACAGTTAGAGGCTGCACTAGCAAGAATTGAAAAAGAAGAAGAGGGGGTAGTTGTTTATTTAAGACAAGAAGGAAGAGGAATTGGTTTGATTAATAAATTAAAAGCATACAGCTTACAAGATGGTGGTTTGGATACTGTAGAAGCTAATGAAAAATTGGGCTTTCCTGCAGACCTAAGAAATTATGGCGTTGGAGCTCAAATATTAACTGACCTTGGGATTAAGAAATTAAAACTTCTTACTAATAATCCTAGAAAAATTGCTGGATTAGGTGGATATGGAATAGAAGTTACTGAGAGAGTCCCATTAGTTATATGTCCTAGCGAGCATAATTCTGAATATTTAAATGTAAAGAGACAAAAACTTGGACATATGTTAGATGAAGAAAAAATAAATTCTATACATATAGATCCTTATATTGCAATTTTCCTTGATGGTGACTATAAATCAATAGATTTAGTTCCTATCAAAAATAATATAATTGAATTCTGCGAAAAAAATAAAATAAATATTATCTTAGAAAGCTCTCCAAGACTATTAGCTTTTTGGAATAGACCTAAATTAGTATGGAAAATATTGCATGACAAAAACAGAGAAGATTTCACTATTAATGATAATGAAATTAATAAGATTGAAATCTTTATTAAATTTTTGTTGGAATATAGTGAAAGTTCAAAAGTAGGAATTATCGTATCAAAAAATATTCAACAGGCTTTACATCCAAAAAACAGTATTAAATTGAAAAATTCGAAGTTTTCTATAAAAAATGAAGAATTATACTCATCTACTAGGAAATTTAATCTCGATAAAGAAACCTTCAGTATTATTTTTGATAAAAAATTATCTTAAACTAAACTGGCTTTAATAATTTTTGAGCCGTTTTTAAGTTTCAAAACAATATCCATATCCTCTGTTTTTCCAAATACAGTATGTACTCCATCCAAATGAGGTTGTGACTCATAAACTATAAAGAATTGACTCCCACCTGTATTTTTTCCTGCATGAGCCATTGATAATGAACCTTTTAGATGTTTATTAGAATTGATTTCACAGTTGATATTGTATCCTGGTCCTCCTGTTCCAGGCATGCCTGAAGATCCTGCACGTGTATTAGGACAACCACCCTGAGCCATAAAACCTGGGATAACACGATGAAAGGCCAATCCATCGTAAAAACCTTCACTAATTAGTTTCGTGAAATTATTAACTGTATTGGGTGCATCATTAGAAAACAATTCCAAATTAATATTGCCTGCATCAGTTTCAAATAAAGCTTTTGTCATTGTGAATTTAATTGTCTTTGATTTAATATTAAACGTTAGAGAAGCTTTTCAAGATTTTCCTTAATGGAATTTAAATCTATATTTTCTTCTATATTGTCTTCTATTCCTTCTCCTTCGTTCCAAGTATCAACTTCTAAATTTTTTTGAGGAGGAGAAATGAGTAACCTATCCTCTGCGGTCTTTGGCACAAAATTTTTCTCAACTAATTTACATTCATAATCTAGTTTTGTGCAAAAATCTCTAATTTCATCTATCGAAATCATTTCTACGGAAGGCAAGGGGAAATCCTGAGCCTCTAAAAGTCCACAATAACGTTCTGCATCATCTTTTTCTTCAAACATTAGAACTATTGTTCTACCTTTAAGTTCTATTGAATGAATTCCTTCTTTATCTGTACCGAAGTTATAAAGTAAAACATAAATATTCATAAAAACTTTTTAAAATATATTATATATTATTTAACTATTCATCTGATAGTGATAATTCCTGAAGTCTAGTATATAAAGCTATTTCCTCATCATTAATATCAGCAGGAATAACGACCAAGATTTCTACAAACTGATCTCCGATATTATCTCCAAAATTCAAGCCTCTACCTTTAAGTCTTAACAATCTACCAGTTGAAGACTTTGGAGGTACTTGAAGGGTTACATTTCCATCAAGAGTGGGAACTTCTACTGCACATCCCAGAAGGGCATCTGGAGGGAATAATTCTAATTTGTAAAGAACACGTAAACCATCTATTCGAAGTCCATTTTCAGTTTGGACTTTTAGTTGTAAATAATGATCTTTTCCACCTTTTGCAATATTTTCTAATCTCAATCTCCAACCATCTCCTGCAAATGGTGGAGTATCAACTTCTACTACAGTTTGATCTTCTAATTCTATTAATATAGATGCCCCACTCAATGCTTCATCAGGGGTTAATTCGATAATAGTTTCTATATCTTGATAAAGTTTTACTGGTGGTGGTTCCTCTGGAGATTTAGCTGGGTAGTCGTAACTATTAAACTCTTCTTCATTTAATATTTCATCAGTCTTCTCATCTTCATAAAAATCAGAGGATTTATCATCATAGCTACGGTTATCTAATTCAGAGTCGTATTCAAATCCAAATAAGGAATTGAGATAATCTTGATATTCAGGAAAACCTGTCCTGTAGTTATTAATATTCTCACCATTTGAAGAATTAGAATCTATCGGTTTAACTCTTCTGGCAGGATCACGTAAAAATTCGTAAGCTTCATTAATTAGTTTGAATCTATCCTCAGCATTTATATCATTTTTATTTAAATCAGGATGCCATTTTCTTGCTTCCCTTCGAAAAGCTTTTTTCAGTTCATTATCATCGAATTCATAGGATAAACCTAAAATCGACAAATAGTCATTTTTAGAGGAAGTAGTCATTGTCCCATGGATCGTCGTCCCTAGAATTACCATACCTCGAATTTCTAGAATTACTATTCATTTGATTATCCCAAGGATCATCATCCCAGTAATCATCAGAAAATAATTCATCTTTTAAAGAGCCAAAGGTGTTTTTAATTCCTTGTAAGGGATTGCTATCGACTTTCTTCTCCGCGGCAAATCTTCTGTTTAAGCCAAAAAGGGCTTCTTGCAAAGAACTTACAGAAATCTCTAATTCTTGAGGATCATCATCATCTATAAATTCTTCAACATCCTGAATTGCAAGTTCTACCGCTCTCTGTTGTCGTTCTGCTCCATATGGTCCAAACTCTAATGAAGCATCTCTTAATCTTCTCTCTGCTTGAGCAATTAGTGTAAGTGCATTATTTTTCCTATCAATTACTGATCTTTTCATCCTATCTTCTGTTGCTTTTGACTTGGCCTCAGCGATCATCATATTAATTTCTTGTTCATTTAAATTCGAACCTCCAGAAATACTTACTGTTTGTTTTCTACCTGTAGTTCTATCTGTTGCACTGACTTCTAGCAATCCATTTGCGTCAATATCGAAAGCTACTTGTACTTGGGGGATCCCTCTAGGTGCAGGAGGTATTCCTGATAATCTAAATTTTCCTAATGATTTGTTTTCTGATGCTAATGGTCTCTCACCTTGTCTTACTTGTACCACTACTGAGGATTGATTAGATTCCGAAGTACTAAACACATCAGATTGTCTTACTGGTATTGGGGTATTACGTGGAATAAGAACCTTCATCAGTCCTCCAATGGTTTCTAATCCTAGGGATAAAGGAGTTACATCATTTAAAAGTAAATCACGTAAGTCTCCACTAATTATTCCAGCTTGTATTGCAGCACCAATCGCAACAACTTCATCAGGGTTTACAGATTGACATGGTTCATTAGGAACAAGGGTCTTAACTAATTGTTGAACCATTGGAATACGAGTACTTCCACCAACAAGAACGACTTCATCAATTTCTTCAGCATCCCATCCCGAATCTTCCAAAGCAATTTGAACTGGTTCAAGCAATCTATCAAGGAGATCTTCAGATAAGGATTCGAATAATTTCCTATCGAATTCCTCTTCAATATGTAATGGGCCATCATCACTTGTAGTAATAAAAGGTAAAGAAATTTTAGTTTTTAGCAGTCCTGATAATTCACATTTAGCTTTCTCAGAAGCTTCTGTAAGTCTTTGAAGAGCTTGCCTATCTCGTCTTAAATCGATCTTATGTTTCTCAAGAAATCTTTCAGCAATCCAATCTACGATTTTGGAATCAAAATTATTACCTCCGAGTTGAGTATCTCCACACGTAGCTTTAACATCAAAAACGCCGTTAGATATTCTTAACAAAGAAACATCAAAAGTACCACCACCTAGGTCAAAAACTAATACATTGTTTGAGGAACTTTTTTCAAATCCATATGCTAAGGCTGCTGCTGTAGGTTCATTTAAAATTCTATCAACTTTTATTCCAGCTAATACTGCAGAATCCTTAGTAGCTTGTCTCTGAGACTCATTAAAATAGGCGGGAACAGTAATTACGGCCGAATCAATAGTATCTCCTAAATAAGTTTCTGCGTCGTTAATTAATTTTCTAATAATCGAACTTATTAATTCTTCGGGAGCATACTCTCGCTCTGTAAATGGACTTAGGATTCTTACACTACCATTATCATTAGATTTAACATTATAAGGAATAGATATACTTGTTTCATCAAGTTCATCCCAATCTCGTCCTATAAATCTTTTTAAGTTATAAAAAGTGTTTTTAGGGTTTAACACTAGTTGTCTTCGAGCCTGATCACCTATAACAATTTCGGAGTTTTTAGTGAATCCAACTATCGAAGGGGTAGTCCTCATACCCTCTGAATTTGCAATTACAACGGGGCGGCCTGCCTCTATAACTCCTACAACGGAGTTAGTAGTACCTAAATCAATCCCAACTATTTGCCCCATAGTGTTACATGATTAATTAAAAGTTATCCTTAACTAATAATTTAATCAATTTAAATTCTCTTTTATCTACATATAATAATAAAAAACTAATAATTTCAACTTTATTTAAATAAATAATTTAATTTTTTATTCGAAAAAACTACTTTTATGAAATTCATGTAATTTATAAAGTATTGATTAGTTAAAATACAATTTGATATTTTATATTCTTGTCAATTAAAATAAAACGGAGAGAGAGGGATTCGAACCCTCGATAAAGTTGCCCCTATACAGCATTTCCAGTGCTGCGCCTTCAACCACTCGGCCACCTCTCCTTAAGATAAATATTTTACCCTTTTAATATCCCATAATTGAGGAAAGTTACTTGAACAAGACTTATAAAGTCACTATTAGGAATAAAGAAACTGGCAAAATATACCAGGAAAATATTAGTAATAAAGATTATATTCTAAGAGAATTTGAAAAAAAGGGATTAAGACTACCATTTTCCTGTAGGAATGGTTGTTGTACAAGTTGTGCTGTTAAAATTGTTTCAGGTAAGCTTGAGCAACCAGAAGCAATGGGTGTATCTCAAGATTTAAAGGATAAGGGTTACGCTCTTCTTTGCGTTGCCAAAGTAATAGAAGATATTGAAGTCGAGACTACGTATTATGATGAAGTTTATGATTTACAATTCGGTCAATACTTTGGTCAAGGTAAAACAAGAAAAGCACCTCCATGGGAATTTGAGGAAGATTAAATATAATGTTTAAAATTCAAGAATTAAAAGAAATTAATTCAGAAATTGATTTAATTTTCCTTACTAACATAGCTAAAGAGAGTGCTCTGATAGGTAATGAAATTCTTATTAGAAATTATAATAAAATTCAAACAATAACTTCAAAGGGAAGGAAAGGTGATTTAGTTACCAACGTTGATTTGGAGGTGGAAGAGAAAATCAAGGAGTACCTAACAATAAAAACACCTGATATTTCTATTCATGCAGAAGAATCAGGAAAATTAATAAAGACTTCGGAATTAACATGGTGCATTGATCCATTAGATGGAACTACTAACTATTCTCACGGTTATCCATTCTTTGGGACTTCAATAGGTCTTTTATATAAAAACAAACCCATCTTAGGTGCAATATCAGTTCCTTATTTAAACGAACTTTATTTTGCATGTATCGGGAAAGGTTCTTATTGCAATGATAAAAAACTAATGGTGTCAGATGCTAATACTCTTATCGATAGTCTTTTAGTAACAGGTTTTTCATATGATAGATATGATACTGAAGATAATAATTATGCAGAATTTTGTTACTTAACACATAAAACAAGAGGAGTAAGGAGAGGAGGTGCAGCGGCAGTAGATTTGGCATTTGTTGCCTCAGGCAAAGTAGATGGATATTGGGAAAGAGGCCTAGAAATATGGGATTTAGCTGCTGGTGCTATCATTGTTAAAGAAGCAGGTGGAATCGTTTCTGATTACCCGAACGGTGAATTTAATCTTAGCTCTGGAAGAATATTGACTTGCAGTCCGAAACTGGAAAAAGAGCTTAAATTGGAATTAAGCAAAGTCACTCCTCTTAATAAACAACTTTATACTTAAAAATTGAAATTATCGTTTTAAAATGAGTGATATAAAAGAATTTAATTTAATAGATGTAAGGAACAATTCTTCAATTGTTAATGATCTAAATAATGTTTATAAGTTGTGGGGTTATGAAGAAGTCTCTCCTTCTTTTATTAATAACCTTGAGACAATAAAAGGTAGAGAAGTAATTGATGAGGATGAACTTATAGGAATAGTAAGTAATAATTCATTATGTTTAAGACCAGAAATGACAACTTCAATAGTTAAATTAACATCAACAAGATTGTTAAACAAAAAGAGACCAATAAGACTTTATAACAGTGGTATTGTATTTAACAAAAAACAAAGTTATAAAAATACTTTTAAATTTCAAGAAAATTTTCAAAGCGGAATAGAACTTATTAGTTATGACACTCGATTCCCTGAGATTGAAGTGATAAATATATTATTCAATGCAATTGATAGTATCAATTTAATAGATAGTTGTAATCTAACTCTTTTAGTTAGCACTACAAAAATAATGGATTTAATATTATTAAATTATAAAAATAATAATTATGAAGAGATTAAAAAATGCATGGTAAATTTAGATCAGGAATCGTTAGATAGAGTAAATATTGATAAAAATGATAAAGCAATATTGAAGGAATTATTATTTACTAGAGGAGACCCTGCAATTGTACTTAGAAAACTTAAAAATATTTATGGTAATAATAATGTTATTGAGGAACTTGAATGCTTGTTCAATACATTATCAAAGATTTCAACGAAATATAATATAAAAATACAACTTGATCCTACGTATCAACCTCATCTAAATTTATATGCTGGTATAGTTTTTCAACTTATTTGCGATAATAATAATATTAAAACTATAATTGCAAAAGGTGGTAGGTATGATGAATTAGTAAGATACTTTAATCCTAATGAAAAAATAGTTAATGGAATTGGATTCACAATCTCTATAGATAATTTAAGAGATTTGATTATTGAAGAACCACAAAATAAAAAGAAGGTATTGTTGTTATTTAAAGATTCATATTTATTAGATAAAGGTATAAATGAGCAAAAAGCAATGCAAAAAAAAGGGATAATTACGATATTGTATTTGAATCCATGTAATGAAAATTCAAAAGCCAATATTCTTATGAAAGAACATAATTGTACTGAAATTCAATGGATAAAATAACTGTATCCTTTTAGTTTTATTAAAAAAATCGAATTTGAATAACCTACGACATTATAAATTATTAGTACGGACAATACTCCTAATTAAACTTGATTAACCTTAAAATAGGAAATAAAATTTATTAGATTTAAAAAAAATTAAAAATGGAAAAAGGCGAAATTAGAATAAATACCGAAAATATTTTTCCAATAATAAAAAAAGCTGTATATTCTGATCACGAAATTTTTTTAAGAGAACTCGTTAGTAATGCTGTAGATGCAATTAGTAAAAGAAGAATGGCCTCAATGGCTGGAGATTGTGAAAATTGTGATGTACCTCAAGTAAAAATTACTATTGATAGAGAAAAAAATATTTTAAAAATTTCTGATAATGGTATTGGAATGAATGATGAAGAAATAAAAAAATATATAAACCAAGTTGCTTTTTCTAGTGCGGAGGAATTTCTAACAAAATATAAAAAAGATAATGACGAGTTTATAGGACATTTTGGTTTGGGTTTTTATTCTAGTTTTATGGTTGCAGATAAGGTAAATATTTTAACTAAATCTGCCATAGGTGATAGTAAAACTTTTAATTGGTCATGTGATGGATCACCTAATTTTACTTTAGAAGAATCTGAAAGAGATTCAGTTGGAACAGATGTAATCCTTCATTTAATGGATGAAGAAAAAGAATTCATAGAACCAGAGAGAATTAAATCGCTTATTAAAAAATATTGTGACTTTATGCCTATAGATGTACTTTTAGAGGGTGAAACAATTAATAAGAAAAATCCTCCATGGAGAAAACAACCTAGTGAATTAAAGGATGAAGATTATATTGAACTTTATAAATATTTATATCCGTTTCAAGGGGATCCTCTTTTATGGATTCATTTAAATACAGATTATCCATATGATATACAAGGTATTTTATATTTCCCTAAGCTATCAGGAAGAGCCGATTGGGAAAAAGGTGAAATTAAATTATTTTGCAATCAAGTATTTGTAAGTGACTCAATAAAGGAAATCGTACCTAAATATCTATTACCCTTAAGAGGTGTAATTGACTCTACAGATATACCATTAAACGTTAGTAGAAGTGCCTTGCAAACTGATAGAAAAGTTAGATCAATTTCATCATTCATTTCAAAAAAAATTGCTAATAAGTTAAAGGATTTAATAAAAAATTCTCCTGAATTTTATACAGAAATTTGGGATTCAATTTCTGCCTTTATAAAGATTGGCGCGATCGAGGACGAAAAGTTTGCTGATCTTGTAGAAAATAGTATTATTTTTGAGACAATTATAAATTCTGATAATGAAGTAAAAAAATATCTCGATGATAAGTCTCTTATAAAATCTAACGAAAAGTATTACACAACACTTTCAAATTATAAGGAGAGAAATAACTTAGACGATTCCAAAAAAATCATTTATTGTTCTGATTTAATTGGTCAATCTAGTGCATTGAATATTTGTTTATCTGACAACAAAGAAGTAATCAAATCTGATCCCTTAATAGATGCACAATTTCTTCCATGGATAGAAAGCAAAAATGAAAATTATCAATTTCAAAGAGTTGATTCTGAAATAAATGAGCTTGAAGAAAAAGAATCAAAAGAAATAGTTGATAAAGATGGCAAATCAAACACAGATAATCTTAAGAATATTATTTCTAAAGCATTAAATAACGAAAAAGTAACAGTAAAAGTTCAATCTCTTAAAAGTAAAGATGCGCCTCCAGCAATGATATTGTTACCTGAACAAATGAGAAGAATAAACGATATGGGGGCATATATGGAACAAAAAATGCCTGGATTACCTGAATATCACGTCCTATTAATTAACAAAGAACATCCACTTATTGCAGGATTAAATAAATTAACTGGTAATAAAATTATTCTTGATAAAAAAGATCCCGTTGAAAATCCATTAGCATCAAAAATAGCTAATCATGTTTATGATATGGCGAAATTAGGCGTAGGAGGATTAGATCAAGAACAAATTATCAATTTGCAAAATAATAATGCCGATTTAATTTCAGATTTACTTAAAACATCAACATAAGTAGTGTGTTAAAGTTAATAAATATATCCACCAAATAATATGTCTAGGGTTTGTGAACTGACAGGTGCAAAAGCTAATAACGGGATGGCTGTTAGTCATTCCCATATTCGTACTAAAAAATTACAACAAGTAAATCTTCAAAAAAGGAGACTTTGGTGGCAAGAAGGTAAAAAGTGGATAAACATAAAAATTAGTACTAAAGCATTAAAATCAATTCAAAAGGTTGGTTTAGATAAGGTTGCTAAAACAAATGGAGTAGATCTTAATAAGTTCTGATCTTGATGAAGAGTTTATTTGGCCTTTTTGTATTATTAATATCGTTATTTTTTAATCTTAAATCTGTAATTGCATTTGATTATGCTCCTGAGATAGGTGATTCAGCACCTAGTTTCCATTTAGAGGGAATAAACAAAAGTAATAAATCAAAAAAGGTATGGGATTCGAATGAATTAAAAGGTAAATGGATAGTTTTATATTTTTATCCTAAGGATTTTACCGCTGGTTGTACTCTAGAAGCTAAAGGGTTTTCTCAATTGAAAAATGACTTTTCTAAATATAATGCTGAAATAATTGGTATAAGTGCAGACAATAAAGATTCACACGAAAGTTTTTGTAGTGAAAAATCAATAAATTACACATTACTATCCGATCCTAATGGAACTATTAGTGCAAAATATGGTTCCTGGATTCCTCCTTATTCCGATAGGAATACTTTTTTGATTTCACCAGAAGGAGACATAACATACCGATGGATAAGTGTTTTACCCATAAATCATGCGAAAGAAGTTCTTAATGTTTTAAAGAAAAATATATAAAAATTTTGCACGAACTTTCATTTGGAACATGGTTAATTCATATAAGCTCAGTAATAGAATGGGTTTATGCGATATTTATTATAAATAAAATAAGTAACTATAAAAAACTAGACCTTTATTTCTGGTTAAGTCTTGCAATGATACCTAATTTAATTGGAGCCATGTGTGCCATTACTTGGCATATTTTCGATAATCAACCAGAATTATACGGGTTAGTGACACTTCAAGGGATATTCACTTTCATAGGGAACTCAACACTCGCTATAGCTACTATTGCAATTTATAAGAGAACCGAATCTTATGAATGATTTTTTTTTAAGATTTCTAAATTTATTATCAAGATTTGATAATACTGCCTTATTTGCAGCGTCTATAATCCCATATTCGATTTTTTTATATTATTTGTACAAAATAAAATCATTAAATAAAGTAATTAAAATTGGTTTTTCTCTAACTGTATTATTTGTAATTGTAACAATAGTAATTTCAATATTTTCTCTTAATTATTATCATAAAAGTCTTGTTGAAGTTGACTTACTTCATGGTTCAGCAGAATTTTTCCTAACATTAAGTGATTTTATTTTATTATTGGGTTTTATAAGGATGTTAAATCGCTTAGAAGTAAATAACTCTTAAGACCTTTTACAATTTTGTGATTTTCTGTCTGAAATAAAGGACAATATAAGAAATAACTTTTTTTTATGTTTACTACATTATTTGCATCTGCTTCAGCTCCAGCAACATTTGAATGGTCACCTAAATGTGCCGTCGTAATGATTGCATGTAATGTTTTTGCTTATGCAATAGCAAGAGCCACAATAAGACAACCTAATGAAGGTTTTGAAATTCCTAATTCAAAATTTTATGGTGGTTTAAGTCATGCTTCTGTAGTAGGAGCAAATTGTCTTGGACATATTTTTGGTATAGGTGCAATACTTGGATTAGCCTCAAGAGGTGTTTTGTAGAAATATTAAATAGTTATATTAGAATTTAAATTTTCTAATAATTTTTTCTGCCATCTGATCAGGTTTAAGACCTAATTTTTCTTTACTCTGATCAGGTGATGCATGATCTACAAGTACATCAGGAATACCAATTCTATAAACTGGTACATTTATTTCATTGTCATTTAACATTTCAACAATAGCCGAGCCAAATCCTCCAACTAAAGTACCTTCCTCCATAGTTACTACTTTTTTAAGTTTACTTACTAAAGGTATTATTAAATCTTGATCGAGAGGTCTAACAAATCTAGCATTAACAATACAAGCCTTAATACCTCTACTTTTTAGTAATTTTGCAGTTTCAGTGGCAGCTTCAACCATTGAACCATAAGCAATAATTAAAATATCATCACCTTCTTCTAATATTTCTCCTTGGCCAATTTTCAAAGGTTCCCATCCCTCATCCATTACTGCTACACCTAAACCTGAACCTCTAGGGATACGTAGTGCAGTGGGTCCCTTGTAATTAATAGATGTAATTAACATCCTTTGTAGTTCAGCTTCATCCTTTGGAGCCATTAAAACAAAATTAGGAATAGCTCTCATATAGCTAATATCATATTGCCCCTGATGAGTTGGTCCATCAGCACCAACAATTCCTGCTCTATCTAAAACAAAAGATACAGGAAGATTCTGAATACCTACATCATGAATAAGCTGATCAAAAGCCCGTTGCAAGAATGTACTGTAAATTGCAACAACTGGTTTAAGACCATCACAAGACATTCCGGCTGCTAATGTGACTGCATGTTGTTCAGCTATTCCTACATCAATATATTGTTCAGGAATACTTTTTTGTAATAAATCTAGTCCAGTTCCAGTAGCCATTGCTGCAGTAATACCTATAACCTTACTGTCTTGCTCACATATTTTTAAAAGCGTTTGACCAAATATTTTACTATAACTTACTGGTTTGGGCTTGCTTGATGGAATTGATTTACCAGTCCTAAGATCGAATGATGATTGAGCGTGATAACCTACTTGATCAGCTTCTGCGTATGGATATCCCTTCCCTTTTGTTGTAACAACATGAACCATAACTGGTTTTTTAAGTCTATGAGCAGCATTAAAAGTATTTACAAGATTAGAAATATCATGTCCATCAATTGGTCCCATATAAGTAAAACCAAGCTCTTCAAAAACTGCTCCAACTTTTGGTACAGCTAAACGTCTAACGCTTCCTTTTATATTTTTTAATTCTTCAGGAATATCTTTACCTATAAGAGGAATATTTTTAACACTTTCTTGAACACTATCTGACAAAAATTGTAATGGTGGACTAAGTCTGACTTTATTCAAATATGTGGAAAGTGCTCCGACAGGAGGAGATATTGACATATCATTATCATTCAGAACAACAACTAAGGGGGTATTTGGCAGATGTCCCGCATGATTTATCGCTTCTAAAGCCATACCACCCGTTAATGCTCCATCACCTATAACTGCAACGCATTTATGATCTTCCCCTTTTCTATCTCTTGCAATTGCCATTCCCAACGCTGCTGAAATTGATGTACTAGCGTGACCGGCTCCAAAATGGTCAAATTTGCTTTCAGTACGTTTTAGATAACCAGCTATACCCTTTTGTTGACGTAAAGAATCAAAATCATTGAAACGTCCAGTAATTAACTTATGAGGATAAGCCTGATGGCCTACATCCCACACAACTTTATCCAAATCAAGATCTAATGTTTGATATAAAGCAAGTGTTAATTCAACTACGCCGAGTCCAGGACCTAGATGACCTCCACTTGTTGAAACTACCTGCAAATGTCTCTCTCTTATCTGACAGGCAATTTCCTCTAATTGTGATACCGTTAAACCATGTAATTGATTTGGATGGCTTAACTCACTTAAAAGCATTATTTAAAAATATTTACTTTTATAATCTAAAACGTAAAGGTGCAAATTGAGTAATTTTTTTTGAAATAGATTATGTAATGTTTTATTAGATTAATATTTAGTGCTAAAAATATATATATGGAAGATTATTTAAAAAAAATACTTCAGGCACAAGTCTATGAAGTAGCTAAAAAGACACCTTTAGAAAAAGCAAATAATTTAAGTAAAGCACTTAAAAATAATATTTACTTAAAAAGAGAAGATTTGCAAGATGTATTTTCTTTTAAGATAAGAGGTGCCTACAATAAAATGAGGCAATTAAAGGATTCACAACTTTCGAAAGGAGTCATAACATCAAGTGCTGGTAATCATGCACAAGGCGTAGCACTAAGTGCATTGAAATTAAATTGTAGCGCAACTATATTAATGCCAATAACTACACCTTCAGTAAAAGTAAATGCTGTAAAAAATCTAAAAGCAAAAGTTATATTGTTCGGTGATAATTATGATGAAACCTATAAGGAAGCATTACGCCTTAGTGAAGAAAATAATTTATGTTTTATACATCCATTCGATGATCCTGAAGTAATTGCTGGACAAGGTACTATCGCTATTGAACTAGAACAACAAGTCAAAGAGCCACCAGAGGCGATATATGTTGCTGTGGGAGGTGGAGGGTTGATTGCTGGTATTGCTGTATACATAAAGAAAATTTGGCCGCAAGTAAAAATAATTGGTGTAGAGCCTGAAGATGCTGATGCGATGACTAAATCATTAAAAAATTCAAAACTAATAGAATTAACCTCAGTTGGTCAGTTTGCTGATGGCGTAGCTGTAAAAAAAGTTGGAGAAAAAACCTTTGAAATTGGAAGAAAATTTATCGACAAAATGATAACTGTAAATACTGATGAGATATGTGCCGCTATTAAAGATGTTTTCGAAGATACCAGATCAATCTTAGAACCAGCTGGAGCTCTATCTATTGCAGGAATGAAAAAGGACATATTTGAATCAAAATATACAAATAAAAATATGATTTCTATTGCATGTGGGGCAAATATGAATTTTGAAAGGTTAAGGTTTATAGCAGAAAGATCTGCACTTGGAGAATACAAAGAAGCAATGTTTGCTGTTGAAATACCTGAGAAAGCAGGAAGCTTAATTAATTTTTGTGGTTTGTTAAATAATAGAAATTTAACGGAATTTAGTTATAGAATGTCCAATTCAATTAATGCTCAAATCTTTGTAGGAATCGAGGTTAATGGAGTAATTGATAAACAAAAACTTTTGCAAGAATTTAAGAAATCAAATTATCCTTTTATAGATATAAGTAATGATGAATTATCTAAAAATCATCTAAGACACATGGTAGGTGGTCGATTACCTCAAAAATTTTCAGAACTAGAAAAATCAAAATATGTCGAATTGCTATATAGATTTGAATTTCCAGAAAGACCAGGAGCATTAATAAATTTTCTAAAAAATATGAAATCAAATTGGACAATAAGCATCTTTCACTATAGAAATCATGGATCTGACGTAGGGAAAATTGTTATAGGAGTATTAATAGATAGTGCTGAAATAAATTACTGGAATAAATTTGTTGAATTCTTAGGATATACATATTGGGATGAAACAAATAATCAAACATATAAATTATTCCTTGGTGCAACAGATTAAATATAAGGTAACTTAGGAAAGAGTTAGGTAGTAAAAAAAATCAATCCAGCTAATCTAATTACAAAAAAATCAACCGATGTACAGTTGATTACAAAAGTTGAGGCCGTTCTGTACCTTAAGGGTAGACCTATCTCAAAGAAGAATCTTTCAGAAATTACTAATACGGATATTAATTCTATTGATAAGGCATTAAACGAATTAATGAAAAAATACTCAAACACCGTATCTGCAATAGAACTAAATGAAGTTAATAACTGTTATTGTTTAGAGTTAAAATCAAAACTAAATGAATTTGTAGAGGATTTATTACCATCTGAATTAAGAACATCAGAATTAAGGACACTAGCAACAATTGCAATTAAGAAAAAAATTCTTCAATCAGATCTAATAGTTTTAAGAGGGTCAGGTGCCTACGACCATATAAAAGAATTAACAAATAAACAATTTATTATTAAACGTAAGCAAAAAGATGGGAGATCTTATTGGCTATCATTATCTGATAAATTTTTTCAAACTTTTGCTGTTAGCAATGAATATTTATCCCAAATAGGCGGCAATAAAAAGTAAATGTTAGAATTAACTAAACTACTTGAGAAAAATGTTAACTGAGATTTTTGGTGTTTTAGGTCAAACTTTATCAATTTATTCATTTATTTTGATCATTAGGATTTTACTTACATGGTTTCCTGGAATAGATTGGAGTAATGGAATATTATCAGCATTAACCTCAATAACAGATCCATATTTGAATATTTTTAGAGGAATAATCCCTCCCATTGGTGGATTTGATATTTCATCATTGTTAGCTTTTCTACTACTTAATGTTATCCAAAACCTAGTTACGAATCTTCAATATGCCAGCTTAGGTTATGTTTAAAATTTAACGATCATCTCCGGAACCAGAAATTTTACCCTTTGCTGCTCTTAATTTCAATTTTTCTAAATTTTGTAGAGCAACATCCTCCAATTTAAAATCGAATTCGTTGCAAAGATTAGATAAATACCATAAAACATCACCTAACTCTTTTTTTATACCTTTTTTAGATTCATCATCAAATATACCTTTTTTATCCCTAATTACTTTTTTAACTTTTTCTGCAACTTCACCAGCTTCGCCCACTAATCCTAATGTTGGATATATATTGTTTGAGCCTAAATTTGGATATTGGGCTGTTAGGCGAGCTTCCTTCTGATAAGTTTTAAAATCCATAGATTAAATAACTAACTTTATGTATGTTAAATTTACTTATATCTAGCAATATTATTTATATATGTCGAATATTGATTTAAAAAGAAGAACAAAGATTGTTGCCACAATTGGTCCTGCTACTCAAACTGAAGAAGTTATTACTGATCTTATAAAAGCTGGAGTTACAACCTTTCGATTAAATTTTTCCCATGGCGATCATAAAGATCATGAAGAAAGAATTAAAACCATAAGAAAAGTTTCTAAAAAGCTGGATCTAGATATTGGTATACTTCAAGATCTTCAGGGCCCTAAAATAAGATTAGGAAGATTTAAAGATGGTCCTGTAAAAGTAAAAAAAGGAGATAAATTCTCATTGACCTCCAATGAAGTTGAATGTACAAAAAGTATTGCTAATGTTACGTACAAGAAGCTTGCTCAGGAAGTTACTCCAGGAAAAAGAATCTTGTTAGATGATGGAAAAATTGAAATGATTGTTGAAAAAGTTGACATAGAAGAGAATCTATTAGAGTGTAAGGTAACTGTTGGTGGAGTCCTTTCTAACAACAAAGGAGTAAATTTTCCAGATGTACAATTATCTGTTAAGGCATTAACTGATAAAGATATAGAAGATCTTAAATTCGGATTAACTGCTGGTATTGATTGGATAGCTCTTAGTTTCGTAAGAAATCCATCAGATATTAATGAAATAAAAGATTTAATAAATAGAAATGGACATTCAATTCCTGTAATAGCCAAAATAGAAAAATTTGAAGCAATAGATCAAATAGATTCAATATTACCTTTGTGTGATGGAGTTATGGTTGCACGCGGAGACTTAGGCGTTGAAATGCCAGCAGAGGAAGTTCCTCTTTTGCAAAAAGAGTTAATTAGGAAAGCAAATACACTAGGAATACCAATTATTACTGCGACACAAATGCTTGACTCTATGGCATCAAATCCTAGACCAACTCGAGCAGAAGTTAGTGATGTGGCTAATGCAATTCTTGATGGTACAGATGCTGTGATGCTTTCAAATGAAACAGCTGTGGGTGATTATCCTGTAGAGGCTGTTGACACTATGGCAACTATTGCTAGAAGAATTGAACGTGATTATCCACTAAAAGCAATTGAGAGTCACCTTCCTTGTACTATTCCAAATGCAATAAGCGCAGCAGTCAGCAATATAGCGAGACAACTCGATGCTGGAGCAATAATCCCTTTAACTAAATCCGGTTCCACGGCACGTAATGTAAGTAAATTTAGGCCTCCTACACCTATTCTTGCAACAACGACAGAGAGATGTGTTGCTAGAAGATTGCAACTAGTATGGGGAGTCACTCCTTTATTAGTCAAAAGTGATGATAGAACTGCAAAAACATTCAGTATTGCAATGCAAATAGCTCAAGAAATAGGCATTCTGAAACAAGGTGACTTGGTTGTTCAGACTGCCGGTACGTTAACGGGAATTAGTGGTTCTACTGATCTAATAAAAGTTGGCTTAGTCAGAAAAGTTGTAACTAGAGGAATATCAATAGGTGAGATAGGTGTTACTGGCAAAGCAAGAAATATAAAGACTAATCTTGATTTATCATTAATATCCTCAGGTGAAATTTTATTTGTTCCAAAAAATATTTTAATGGATTTACCTTACTCTAAAGAAATAACTGGAATAGTTACAGATGAAAACGTAGATGAATGTTATAAAATATTCAAAAAAAATAATATAAAAGTATCGACTATTTGTAATTTATCAACTATTGATGACCATGTTACAAACGGGGATTTAATAACATTGCAACTGAATGAAGGAGTTGTTTATATGGGGCAGATAGAGGACGATGAGGAGACACTAGATAAATATAAATATGTCTAGGAATATATCTCTTAAAGAGGCCTTTAATATGGCTGGTAAGACTTTAGTTTCTAACAAATTAAGAAGTTCTCTTACTATGCTTGGAATCATTATAGGAAATGCATCAGTAATAACACTTGTTGGACTAGGGAGAGGAGCTCAAACTCTTGCCAAAAATCAGTTAAGTAATTTAGGTGCAAATGTATTATTTATTGTTCCAGGTAATAACGATACTAGAAGAAGAGGCATATCATTTCCCAAAAATCTTGTTTTAGAAGATTCAATTGCAATAAACAATCAAGTACCGAGTGTTAAAAAAGTTGCACCACAAATCTCTGCGAATGAAATTGTTCAATCAAATTCCAAAAGTTTAAATATTTCAATTGCTGGGGTTACACCTGAATTTCTTGATGTACGAAGTTTTGAGGTTGATGAAGGAAGATTTATCTCCCAAAGTGACGTAAATGCAGCTAGAAGTTTTGTAGTGATTGGTCCTGATCTAAAAGAGGACTTTTTTAAGGGTAACTCTGTAATTGGAGAAAAAATAAGAATAAAAGATCATACTTATGAAATAATTGGAATGCTTAAACCCAAAGGAGCTGTTTTTGGTAGTAATCAAGATAAAAATGCATATATACCTCTTACTACAATGGTTAATAGAATAAGTGGGAAAGATCCCACATATGGAGTTAGTTTAAGTTTTATAAGTGTAGAAGCTATTAATAAAAACAAAACTAGAGCTGCAAAGTTCCAAATTACAAATTTACTTCGTCAAAGACATAACATTATAAGAGACGATGATTTTGCAGTTAGATCTCAAGAAGATGCCTTAAACATCGTAACGAATATTACAAGTGGTCTTACATTTTTATTGGCAGGAATAGGTGCTGTGTCTCTTATTGTTGGAGGTATAGGAATAATGAATATAATGCTTGTTTCTGTCAGTGAAAGGACAGAGGAGATTGGACTAAGGAAAGCAATAGGTGCAAAACAATCAGATATTCTTATACAGTTTTTATTTGAGGCTTTAATATTATCTACTATTGGAGGTTTGGTTGGAACAACAACCGGCTTGACAGGGGTGTTTCTTCTAGGAGTAATAACTCCTTTACCAGCTTCGGTGGGACTAACAACAACTTTATCAACAATGATTATTTCAGGTTCAATAGGATTAATCTTTGGAGTGTTACCAGCAAAAAGAGCATCAAAATTAGATCCAATTGTTGCTCTAAGAAGTTTGTAACTCTTTCTTTGTTTATGCTCAATTTGAAAAAACTTATTGAGGTATTTATAAGTCTTCAAATAATAATAATATCAACATTTATTCCCGTAATTTTCTCAATACCTTTTACTAATAAAATTGGAACATTTGAGATACCTATCACATGGCAAATACCTTCTATCGTAATGATTACCTTGATATTTAAAAGTAAGATAGTAATAAAAGCATTTAGTATCTATTTAATAATTGGTCTGTTTTTTATACCAGTATTTCACCAGGGAGGTTCATTAGGATATTTATTAACTCCAAATTTTGGTTATTTATTGGGAATGTATCCCTTAATCATAATAATAGAAAATTTAAATAAAAGAATTCAAATAATTAATTATTATGACTTTCTAAAGTATGGAATAATAGGAATATGTAGTTTGCATATTACTGGGATAATTTATAACTGTACTCAAGTATTATTTACTAGACAATCAGAATTGTTAATATATAATATTTCAAAATATTCAATAGGTAAATTTGGATATCATTTATTAATGCTAACACCAATTACTTTATTTATTAAAATTATAAATAATAATAGAAATAAAAGATGATGTTAAATATAAAAAATAATAGATTATATTTTATTTTATTATCAGTATTAATTATTTTAGCTGATCAATTTACTAAATATATTATTAATATAAATTATAAATCTTTAATAAATAATGATCTTATACTTTTTAGTATTGATTACGTAAAAAATTATGGAGCAGCATTTAATCTTTTAAGTGGTAGTCGAATTCTTTTATCTACAGTAAGTATAATAATAACTTTTCTTCTAATATATTTTATTTTATATAATAAGAATACAAGTAATTTAGATTTATTTAGTTATAGTTTCATTTTGGGAGGTACGATAGGAAACGGTATTGATAGAATAACCAAAGGTTATGTTATAGATTTTATTAATTTAAACTTTATAAATTTCCCTGTATTTAATATTGCTGATATATCTATAAATGTTGGTTTTATATTTATTGTATACAGACTTCTTAAAAATCAACGATAAAAATGTACCCATTTCTTTTTAAGAATTATAAATATTTATTAATTCTATTATTTCTTTATCTATTATTGACTTTATTTAGAAATATTTTAAATTTTTATTCAATATTATTCATTATTATTATCCTATTATTATATTCTAAGAACAAAAAATTATTCAAAAAGATTGCTTACAAAATAATTTTTAAGCAACAAAATAGTTTTACTTTTAAAAATAAATATGTAGCTGCAAAAAATAGTCTTGAAGCAATAGATGAAATTAATAAAAAAATATCTAATAAAATATATGGAGATTTATTGAAATATGAAAAAATAAAGATTGAGAAACAGTTCAAGCAAGGAGACTATAATGTTACATTATTTGGAGCGGGATCCTCTGGGAAAACATCCATAGCAAGAGCATTATTGAAAAATTTAATTGGCAAGATATCACCAATAATTGGAACTACAAAAGATATAACAAGTTATAAAATCAGAATTCCGATCTTAAAAAGAAATATAAAAATCATTGATACACCTGGATTATTTGAAGCTTCTAGAGAAGGCCAAGAAAGGGAGGATTCTACAATATTGGAGGCATCAAAATCAGATCTTATTCTTTTTGTAATTGATCAAGATATCAATAAATATGAATTATATTTAATAAGGGAATTATCGAAGTTGAAGAAGAAAATTATTATTGTTTTAAATAAATGCGATTTAAGATCAGAAAAACAAAATAATATTATTAGAGAAAATATTATCTCAATTACATCTTCAAAACTTCTTAAACTAAGAGTAATAAAAACAATTGCTTCACCTAAAATAATTTCAAACAATTTAATAGACCCATTAAAAATAACTCCTGATGTAAGTAATCTATTTAAGGAGATAATAGAAACACTTGATGCGAATGGAGAAGATTTATTAGCTGATAATATTCTTTTTAGATGTAATAAATTAGGACTAATCAGCAAAAATGTATTATCGGAACAAAGAAATTTAAGTGCTAATAAAGTAATAAATAAATATACTTTGATTATCGGAGGTGTAATACTAGTAAATCCTCTTCCGGTTGTAGATTTTATAACAACAACATCTGTAAACGTCCAAATGATCCTTGAAATTTCAAATATATACGATTTCAAAATAACAAAAAAAGAAGCAGTCGAATTATCTAAATCATTATTAACAACTTTAGCAAAACTTGGTATTTTGAAAGGAGGACTTAGTGTTATTACAAACGCATTAGCTTCAAATTTTACAACAATATTTATTTCAAAATCATTACAGTCGATAACCTCATGTTGGTTAATAAAAATAGTAGGTTTATCAATAAAAAAATATTTTAATAATGGAAGAAATTGGGGAGATGGTGGGATACAAGAAGTAATAGAGGATATTTACAAATTAAATAAAAGGGAAGATATCTTAAATAATTTCATTAAAGAAGCAATAAATAATATAAGAATTAACGAGGATGCAAAATCACAACGAAAATTGCCGCCATATTTGCAGAATGAATAGTAATTTGATCATTTAGGAATGATCTAAAGTCAAAAACAGTAATTAATAGTAAATATAAAATACATATCAATATTGAAATAAACCCAGTTATAATTGCAATGAATTTTGATCTACTAATTTTCATCAGAATTTATTTAGTAATTTCAAAAGACCATTAATATAAGATTCACTTGTATTGTAATTCCCAAAAACTGCTCTTAAATAATATCTATTTTTAAATAGAGGTCTAGAAATCATAAAGTTCTTTTTCAAAAGATTTATTCTTTTAGTTAAAGTCCATGAATCTGATTCATTTTTATTCATACCTTTTGGTAAAAAAGAAATTATATGTAAAGGACCAGAATAAATATCATATTTTTCTGTATCTAAATTATTTTCGAAGAATGTTCTTCTCCCAATTGATGAATTTAAGACTTCCTCTATTCCTCGCATGCCCAGGAATCGCAAACCTAACCATAGTTTGATAATTTCAGCTGGTCTAGAACCTTGTATTCCTAGTTCACCTCTATTAAAGTAGTTATCTTCCGAAGAAACATAAGGTAAACCTGTAGAAAATGTATTATTGAGAATTTCAATATTCGAGACTATTAATAGAGATGAAGTTTTTGTAATTCCAAGTATTTTCTGTGGATTTATAGTTATTGAATTAGCGAGATTTACATTAATTATTCCATTGATCTTTAAATTAGTAATTGAGAAAATGCCTCCTATGGATCCATCAATATGTAGCCAAATATTTCTTTCATTACAAATTTTGCCAATTTTATCGATAGGGTCAATGGTTCCACGTACTGTTGTGCCAAGAGTAGCAACTATAGCAAATATTTTTTTACCTTCATCCGAACATTGATCAATAGTCTTTTTAAGCTCAATAATATCCATACATCCATATTTATCTGTTTTGACTTTAATAAGATTATTTTTCTCAAGACCCATAATTCGAGTACATTTTTCAAATGATGAGTGAGCGTCTTCGCTAATTAAATAAACTGCCTTTGAATTAGATTCAAGTCCGGCATGATTTCTTGCTGCGACTAACGCATTTAAATTACTTAAGGTACCGCCACTTGCCGCAACGCCACCTGCTAAATTGGAAAAACCTAGTTTTCTTGAAAACCACTTACAAATTGATTCCTCAAGAAGAGAAACACTCGGAGATAATTCATGTGCAAGAAGATTATTATTTAAGCCAGCAGCAATTAAATCTCCCAAAATAGAAATGATTAATGGTGGAGGGTCTAGATGAGCAAGGGAACCTGGATGTACGGGATTAAAAGAACTATAAATAAGACTTTCAATATCAGAGAATAAAACATCAAGAGATTTGCCATATTCTCCTGGAACTGAACATTCAAATTTACTATCAATGGGTATAGGACCTGATTTTTCTGCATCTGAGAACCATTTACATATAATTTCAGAAGTTCTGTTGAGAAGTATAAGCAAACTTTCGTTACTTCCAGAAGATGTGGGAAATAAATTTATTTGATTAATATTTGAATCTGAAGTCATTCTTTGAAATAATTTTTAATTAGGTTATTTATAATGTTTATAAAAGAAAACGTAATTTATAAAATGAACCAAAAAACTATAAATTGGCATAAAAAAATTAAGCACTTAGATTATATTAAATGGATGAAATTCATTTTACGCAGATCAGAGGAAGTAGGTAAGGTTGAATTACCAATTACAGCATTAATAATAGATGAGAAAGGAAGATGTATTGGTAGAGGAAGCAATAAAAGAGAACTTAACAATGACCCATTGGGACATGCAGAATTAATAGCTCTTAGACAAGCTTCTTGGATTAAAAATGATTGGCGATTTAATGAATGCAGCATAATTGTAAATTTGGAGCCTTGTACAATGTGTGCTGCTGCATTAGTTCAAGCAAGAATGGGCCAAGTGATATATGGTGCAAAAGACGAAAAAAGAGGAGGATTCGGAGGAACGATTGATTTATCGAAGCATAAAAGCTCGCATCATAAAATGAAAGTGGTAGGAGGGATTTTAAATCAGGAATGTAAAAATAAAATTAAGTTATGGTTTAAAAAGATGAGGAATCAAAAATAGAAAATTTCTTTAGTTCTGTATCAAATAAATTTAGTAATCGATCAACATTCTCTTCACTAGAGTTAAACCCCATTAATCCAATACGCCAAACCTTCCCAGATAATGCACCCAGTCCATTCCCTATCTCAATACCAAAATTTTTCAAAAGATGATTTCTAAATGCATCTCCATCTACTGCTGGGGGGATTTTAACAGTTGTAAGAGTAGGCAATCTAAATTCACTTGAAACATGCAACTCCATACCTAGACTTTCTAATCCCTTCCATAATTTAATTGCATTGGAATTGTGTCTTCTCCAAATATTTTCTAAGCCTTCATTAGCGATTAAGCGTAAACCCTCTCTTATTGCAAAATTCATATTCACCGGAGCCGTATGGTGGTAAACCCGATCAGATCCCCAATATCTATTCAATAAAGATAAATCTAAGTACCAATTTGGAACTTTTGAAGTTCTTGAGCTGAGCTTATCCTCTGCACGTTTATTCATTGTGAAAGGACTAAGTCCAGGGGGGCAGCTTAGACCTTTTTGGCTACAACTATAAGCAAGATCAATTTTCCAATCGTCAATAAAAAGTTCTAAAGCCCCTAATGATGTGACAGCATCAACTAAAAACAAACAATTATTCTTTCTGCATAAATCTCCTATCCCTTCAAGGGGTTGCAATACCCCAGTAGATGTCTCAGCGTGAACAATAGCAAATATTGCTGGTTTATTATTTTCAATTTCATATTCTATTTCTTCAAAAGTAAACGCTTCTCCCCATTCTTTTTCAATAACTAATACTTCTGCTTTATATCTCGATGCCATATCAACCAAACGATCCCCAAAGTATCCTTTCTTTGCGATTAGAATTTTTTCTCCGGGCTCTATAAAATTAGCAATAGAGGCTTCCATTGCAGCACTTCCTGTACCACTCATAGGTAGAGTTATTCGATTATTACATTGCCAGGTATATCTGAGTAATTTTTGTACGTCAGACATTAACTCTATATATGCCTCATCTAAATGCCCAATTGGATTAAGTGCTAAAGCCTTAAGTACTTCTGGATGAGCATTTGAAGGACCAGGTCCTAATAAAAGTCTTGAAGGAACATAAGTTTTGTCGAGATGAGGTAGATTCTCTTCATTTAAAGTTGAAATGAGTTTTGTTTCGGTCAAAACCTTTTAAAGCATTACTTTTAAATTAAACTAATTTTTCTACTAAAGCGAAGAATGTTTAAAGAAATTCATCCAATTTAAATATTTTAGTTAACAATAGGTAAACATATAACTTGAAATACTCAAAGAACTTAGCAAGTGTTGAAAAAAGTTACCTTTGATACATAATTAGATTCGTCAAGTAATTAATTTTATTGGAGGTATTAATAAAGAAATGGCCAAGTCTCCCCAAGACGTTTTAAGTCAGATTAAGGATGAAGGAATTGAACTCATCGATCTAAAATTCACTGACATTCATGGTAAATGGCAACATCTAACATTGACATCTGACATGATAGAGGAAGAATCATTTACTGAAGGTCTTGCCTTTGATGGATCTTCTATAAGAGGTTGGAAAGCGATTAACGCATCTGATATGTCTATGGTGCCAGATTCAAGTACTGCATGGATTGATCCTTTTTATAAACATAAAACTTTAAGCATGATTTGCTCTATTCAAGAGCCACGAAGTGGAGAACCTTATGATAGGTGCCCAAGATCATTAGCTCAAAAAGCATTAAAATATTTAGATTCCACAGGCATAGCAGATACTGCTTTCTTTGGACCAGAACCCGAATTCTTTTTATTCGATGATGTTAGATATGACTCGAAAGAAGGTGGTTGTTTTTATAGTGTTGATACTATTGAAGCTCCCTGGAATACTGGAAGAACAGAAGAAGGTGGAAATTTAGGTTATAAAATTCAATACAAAGAGGGATATTTCCCAGTTGCTCCCAATGACACTGCCCAAGACATAAGGTCTGAAATGTTATTGCTAATGGGTGAATTAGGAATTCCCACTGAGAAGCATCACCATGAAGTGGCTGGAGCAGGACAACATGAACTTGGAATGAAATTTGATTCCTTAATTAATTCTGCTGATAGTGTTATGACATACAAATATGTTGTAAGAAACGTAGCTAAAAAATACGGGAAGACAGCTACATTTATGCCTAAACCTGTGTTTAACGATAATGGAACAGGTATGCATGTTCATCAGAGTTTATGGAAAAGTGGTCAACCTCTATTTTATGGCGAAGGATCATATGCAAATCTATCTCAGACAGCAAGGTGGTATATCGGAGGTATATTGAAACACGCTCCATCATTCCTTGCATTTACTAATCCAACAACTAATAGTTACAAAAGATTAGTTCCAGGTTTTGAAGCTCCTGTGAATCTAGTTTACTCAGAGGGTAATAGATCAGCAGCTGTAAGAATTCCTTTAACTGGTCCTAGTCCAAAAGCTAAAAGATTAGAATTTAGATCAGGCGACGCACTTGCTAACCCTTATTTAGCATTTTCTGTAATGATGTTAGCTGGTATTGATGGGATTAAGAATCAAATTGACCCTGGTGATGGAGTTGATGTTGACTTATTTGAATTACCAGCAGAGGAGCTATCAAAAATAGATACAGTTCCTTCATCTCTAAATGATTCACTAAATGCACTTAAAGCAGATAAAGATTATTTGTTAGCTGGAGGAGTGTTCACCGAAGATTTCATTGATAATTTTATTGATATAAAGTACGAAGAGGTTCAACAATTAAGGCAGAGACCTCACCCTCATGAATTTTTTATGTATTACGACGCCTAAGTCCTCGTAATAAATTCACGAATTGTAAAAGATCTTTTTGAGAATTATCACAAATAATTCTCAAATTGATTTTTTTTTTGTTGGAATATAGTTAGGTAATAATAAAAAATGGCAAAAGAACAATTTTCAAAAATTGCATATAAAACACTTCAACAAGGAAAAAGTATCGCTGGATTAGCTCATAAAGAATTAAGTACAAGAATCATGAATTTCGTACTTCCGGATACTAAGCTTGGTAATTTCAATATAGATAAAAAACTCTTGGTCGATATCCAAAATTCAATGGATCTTCTTAGAGAAGAGGATTGGAATGATGCAGAAAAAAATATATATCCTCAAAAACTTTTATTTGATGAACCTTGGCTGAGATATTTAACCCAATATCCAAAGATTTGGCTTGATATGCCTAACACATGGGACCGAAGAAGAAAACAAAATTATAAAGATCTTCCTAAAAACATAGACAATGAAAACTACCCAAAGTATTACTTAAGAAATTTTCACCATCAGACAGATGGTTATCTTTCTGATTTTTCTGCGAGTATTTATGATTTACAAGTAGAAATTCTTTTTAATGGAAGTGCAGATGCTATGAGAAGAAGAATAATAAAACCTCTAAAAGAAGGATTAAAAATATTTAAAAGTAGAAAAAAAAGTTCAATAAAAATAGTTGATGTTGCGACAGGTTCTGGTAGAACACTTAAACAGCTAAGAGGTGCATTTCCTAAAGAAAAAATTATAGGACTTGATTTGTCAGGAGCATACTTAAAAGAAGCTAGTAGATTTATTTCAAATTTAGATGGTGATTTAATAGAGTTAATTAAAGGGAATGCCGAAAAATTACCATTTGAAGATAATAGTATTCAAGGAATAACATGTGTGTATTTATTTCATGAATTACCAAGGTCAGTTAGGGAAGATGTCTTAAAAGAAATCTTTAGAGTACTTGAACCAGGAGGAATATTAATTCTTGCTGATTCAATACAAGAGAATGATTCTCCTGATTTTATCCAGATTATGGAAAATTTTTATAAAACATTTCATGAACCTTTTTATTGTGATTACATCAAAGAAGATATAGATTCCAAAATAAAAGATATAGGTTTTAATAACATTAAATCAAATTCATTTTTCATGACTAAAGTGTGGTCTGCTATAAAATGAAAAATCAATAAATAATTACTATGAATAACTCAGATGAAGATATTATTCAACTAGCCCAAAGACTGAATAATAAGTTAAAAATAGATCACCTTAATTGGCATAAACTAAAGGGGAAAAAAATAAATAGATCTGCAGAACTGATATCAGCTGCATTATGCCAATTACTAATTTCAGAGAATGAAGAGGATACTATAAATTATTTGGAAGAAAGTATAAAATGGTTAAAAGGAGTTAACGTAGATAAGCCATGTCCAAGTAAACATTCATCTTTTTAAGGCTAATTGGAGTCGATTACCCTTATTACTCCATCTAATATCATCAAAACATTCATTTATTATATAAAGACCCCTGCCATTTAATGAACTAAGTTTGTCAGGTAATTTATAAAATCTTTTTTTTATTTCTAAGCCATTACCTTGATCTTGAATCTGCCAAACACACCAATTAGGAGTAATAATTCTTCTTACTCTAATTGATTTGTTAGGATCCATCTTATTTCCATGGGTAACAGCGTTAACAAGAGCTTCGTGTAATCCTAATTTAATGCGATAGCTGTATTGAGAAGTATTTAAAGGTTCTAACAATAAATCTACAAAGTCATTTAATTGAAGTGAAGAATTTAATTCAAAATTAGACCAGTAAATTGCTGGTCTATTTAGTAAGCCTACAATAAAATTTAAAAGAATTTTGCCCTGAAAAAAGGACATAACTTTATATCTATAATATAAATACTCTAACTTATCAAAGCACTCCAGATCAAAGAATATTATTGTGCCTCAATGAAATTGCTGGATGTCTGAGAATAGAATCCATAAGTCTAACCCCCCTAAGTTGGTTTATTAATGGCATGTGTCCTTCAGGAGCATCTAATGACCAACTAAATGAACTAGGATATCTAGTCCAGTATCCATCTTTTTTCCATCCTATCTTTGGCCATAACAATTCATATCTTTTCCCAACTGACTTTAGTATCTTAGCTTGTATTGAAAAACCAAATCTACCATTCGAATATATACTCCATAATCTATCTATTGTTTGAAGATCAGTGCCTGACATGTTATTAACTTCGCTATAAAAAACATAGCCACGATTTTCAGCAAGCTTACCAGCAAGTTTTCTTAAATATACACTAGTTAATCTATCAGCATCCTCAAAGTTTTGTTCTAATAATTTTAACTGAAGTTCTTCATAATTAATATTTTCATCTGAAGAAGTAAAAAACCAATTATTATATTTATTATCGTTAAAAAAATTTGGCTTATGTTTTTTTAATACTTGAAGTAACCAACCTGCAGCCCAATCATCACCATTCTGATCAAAATCATCAAGTATTTTCTTTCCAATCACAAATATGTTTTCGACCTCAGATTCAATTTCAGATAATAAATTTATTCTTTTTCTTTGATTTGATTTAACAAATAAATTAACTAAATTTAATGTACTCTTATAATGGTCTTCTTGATCTTTGTTTGTCATTTCTAATAAATCCATCTAATATTTAAAACTATCCATGAACTCCAGAAAAGAAGAACTAGAGAAATTCAGGAAGGTCAATGGTCCACTTATCGATGTTAGGAGTCCAAGTGAATATTATAAAGGACATCTGCCAAATTCTATAAATATTCCCTTATTTGATAACGAAGAAAGATCAATAATAGGAACTATATATAAAAATTATGGAAGGGAAAAAGCAGTCATACAAGGTTTAGAATATCTAGCAAAAAAAATTGAAAATATTGTTAATAAGTTATTTGAAGCTATAAATGTTTATAAATCAAAAAATCATTATTCAAAATTAGAAGAACTTACTTTAAAAATTTATTGTGCAAGAGGTGGAATGAGATCGAAAAGCATAACATGGCTCCTAGAAAAATATAATCAGAGAAGCATTAGATTAAAGGATGGCTATAAAAGCTATAGAAAATGGACTTTAGAAAGCTTTAATAAGGAATGGGAAATAGTTGTTATTGGTGGTAAAACTGGAACAGGTAAAACTAAATTATTAAAATTACTTGGTAAAAATAATTATCAGGTTATTGATTTAGAAGGCTTAGCCAGCCATAGAGGAAGTACTTTTGGCGGACTAGGAATGAAAGGACAACCATCAAATGAAAAGTTTGAAAATATGATCGCAGAGGAATTAAAAGGCTTTCAAAAAAACAAAAAAATATTTGTAGAAGCTGAAAGTGCAAATATTGGTAAATGTAAAATACCTCATGAGTTTTTTAGTAAAATGAAAACAGCAGATAGAATTGAAATAAAAAAAAGTGAATCAAATCGTTTAGATGAATTAATTAAAACATATAGTATTTATGAAGAAAAAGATCTTATAGAAGCTGTTTTAAGAATAAAGAAAAAATTAGGCCCACAAAGAACAACAATTGCAATCGAGTCAATTAAAAATAAAGATTGGCAATCGGTTTGTATGGCTGTTTTAGAATATTATGATAAGTGCTATGACTATGAAAAAACAGGGAAAAATAATATTAAAACATTGGACATGACAGACATATTTGATGATCAAACAACATTGAGATTAATAAAAGAAAATATGAAGTCTTGAATTTAAGCGAAATATGCTTTTATTATCTACAATATAAAATTAACTTCTAAATTATTATGGCAGCAAATAACTTAGCAAAAATTCAATTTTATGAAGGAACTGATGAACCAGTTGTTCCAGAAATTAGATTAACAAGAGGTAATGATGGTACTACTGGACAAGCAATATTTGTATTCGAAAAACCTCAAGCATTGTCATCAATTGCAGATGGTGAAATTACAGGGATGAGAATGATTGATTCCGAAGGGGAAATTTTAACCAGAGAAGTTAAAGTTAAATTTGTTGATGGTGAACCAATGTATTTAGAGGGAACCTATATATGGAAAACTAAATCTGATTTTGATAGATTTATGAGATTTGCTAATAGTTATGCCAAATCAAATGGATTAGGATACTCTGAGAAGAAGTAAATAGATTATAAAAATTGAATCGTTCTTTCTATTTTAAATTTTATGTTGTAATAATAAGTTTTTTTATAGTATGGACCTTGAGGGATTTCATCCTTTTAATAATTTGTTCGTTAGTAATATCAAATGTAGTTAGTAATTTATGTTATCAAATACAAGGCATTTTAAAATTACCAAGATTTGTTTCTTTGTTAATTGTTCTAGTAGGAATATCATTCATTATATTTACTATTTCTATTCTTGTATTACCTCCTTTCATAAGAGAATTTAATGAAATATTGATAGAAATTCCAAATGGTTTATCAAGAGTTAATGAATTGATCAACTCTAATCTAAATAAATTTAACGATTTACTTTATGGTAAAGAATCTGAGAGAATAGTAAACATATTCGATCTTGTTAATGATGTAGTTCCAATTCCAGATGGCGCTACTATTGCCAAAGCAATTCAAGAAAGTTTTATAAATATAATTAATTTAGCTGGAAACCTCGGATCTGGATTTATAAGAGTAATCTTTGTATTGGTTGTGAGTTTTATGATATCCATTGAACCAAAAGCTTATAAGGAAGGAATACTACTTGTAGTACCTAAAGTTTATCGAAATAAATTTAGGATAATATTAGATAAGTGTAATATTGCATTAACAAATTGGACTTTTTCTATCGTTATAAGTTCACTTTCAGTAGGTTTATTATCTTTAATTGTTTTATCAATTTTAGATGTTAAATATGTAATATCAAATGCAATTATAGCAATGATCTTAAATATAATTCCTAACATCGGACCAGTTATAAGTGGAATATTTCCAATCTCAATAGCACTTTTAGATAACTTCTGGAAACCAGTAGCTGTTTTTGGGGCTTATATCATCATTCAAAATATAGAGAGTTATATAATAATGCCCTCAATTTTGAAGAAGAAAACAAATTTACTTCCTGGATTAACATTAATATCTCAATTTGGATTTACATTCATCTTTGGTCCTCTAGGGTTAGTTTTATCTTTGCCAATTGTAGTGGTAACCCAAGTATTAATAAAAGAGCTAGTTAATGACAATTAAAGACTTTTATTTAGTTAATTTTCTATATAAATATGGATAAGAAAAAATTATAAAGAAAGAAAGAGGATGCCTAGACAAAGCGAAATATAAGGAATTAAATGTAAAGTGATCTATTAGTATTCTTAATTCTGTAGATAAATCAATTAAAACTAAAGAAAATAGTAGTATTAAATAGTAATTCATTTTCATTAAATTACTTCCCTTATTTAATCTTTAATTAGAAATGAAGGTGCTAATAATATACTTGAATAACTACCAATTAGAATTCCTAGTGATAAAGATACAGAAAACCAAAATAGAGAATATGAACCAAAAATTATAAGTGTCAGTAGAGGTAATAATGTTGTAATACTAGTAAAAAATGTTCTTCGAAAAGATTCATTAACTGATATTTGGACTATTTTATTGTAGTGGTCTGAACTTTTCTTTAAATTTTCTCTGATTCTATCAAAAATGACAACAGTATCATTTACTGAATAGCCAGCTATTGTTAATAAAGAAACAGCAAACAAACTATTTACCTCAATAGAAAATAGGACACCTAACCAAGAAAAAATACCAAAAACAATAAACAAATCATGGAATAAAGCTAATAAAGCAAACAAAGCATATTTCTTATCAAATCGAATAGAAATATATAAAGATATTGCAAATAAAGAAACTAATAAGGAGGTGGCACAATTTGTTAGAAGTTTCTTCCCAAGTTTTGGCCCTATTATTCTCGAGTTTTTACTTTCATAGTTTAAAGGACCTAAAATTTTATCAACATTAGAAATTAAATCATTTGATTCTTCAATATTTAAATAAGGGGTCCGAATAGAAATTAAACTGTTATTATTTTGAAATTGTAATTTAATATTGTTTATAAGATTTTTATTATCAGAAAATGTTCTCAGTTGTTCAATAACTAAATCAGGCGAGATAGTTTCACATTTTACTTTACAACTCCTCTCAATTCTTAATTCATTACCACCAATAAAGTCCATTCCAAGATTTATAGGTTTTTTAAATGATGTATGAAAAGTTGAATATAAAATTCCTATTAAACTTAACAATACAAGAAAAGATGAAAATCCAAATATTTTTTTTTGATTTTTAATTAAATTAAAACTAAATGATTTCATGAACTTGATAATTAATAAATTAAAATTAGAGAGAATTAGACCTACTTAAATAAAGATTTTTTTGTCTTAAAGATTGATAAGTAGTTAAAAATCTTAAAATAGTTTTGGAACAATTTAATGAGGTAAATAAACTTATTACAACTCCAATACCAAGTGTTGCAGCAAATCCCTTTACAAAATTAGTTCCTAATAAAAACAAAACAAAACAACTTACAAAGGTTGTAATATGTCCATCGATAATAGACGAATTAGCTCTTTGAAACCCACTATCAATAGATCTTATAAGAGTATTTCCATTTATAAGTTCCTCTCTAATTCTCTCAAAGATTAAAACATTTGCATCCACAGCCATACCAATACTTAAGATTAATCCAGCAATCCCAGGTAAAGTAATTGTTACTGGTATTAAAGAATAAAGCGCTAAGTTAAAAAAACTATAAAAGATCAAGGATATAACAGAAACAAAACCCAAAATTCTATAATTAAAAATCATAAATATCCCAACAAATATCAATCCACAAATAGCAGCATAAAGACTCCTAACAATATTTTTTGAACCAAGCAAAGGACCAATAGTATTAGTTTCAACAATCTCAATAGGTAAAGGTAAAGAACCACCCTTAAGCTGAACTTCTAATTCTCGTGCATCTTCAGCTGAAAAATTTCCACTTATTGTGGCAGAACCCCCGGTAATACCCGTATTTATGAATTGGCTTCCAACACTAGCTTCACTAATAGATTCCCCATCAAGAACAATAGACAAAAGTTTATCAGTACCTGCAATAGATTTAGTAATTTCAGCAAATTTTTCACCACCATCATTACTAAAGGATAAAGAAACCTCCCAATTGTTATTAGTTTGCTCTTGCCTTCTACCAGCATTTATTAAATCTTTGCCTGATAATTCAGTTTTATTGAATAGATTAGCAATTTCATTACTTATATATTTTTTAGTTTCGACCAATCTCTCAAATAATTGATTATTACTAGAAGAATAATTTATATCAGTTTCTATTTCAGTCAGATTATCTATTAGTAGTAAAGACATCTCTTCGTTTCGCATATCACCAATTTTAAATTGTTCAATTAAATCATTTATTTTTAATCTCTGTAATTGCAGATTTTTTAATTGTGAACTGGTACTTTCTTTTTGAGTTCTAAATTCTAATAAAGCGGTTTTACCTAAAATCCTTGAGGCAGACAAGGGGTTTTGCTCACCTGGCAATTCCAAAATCAATTGATCACGTCCTAATGTTTGTAAATTAGACTCAGCTACTCCTAAGTTATTAACACGTTTATCTAAAACTGCATTGACAGCCTCTAATTCTTCTTTTGTAACTTTACCACCTTCTTTTACAAGTTGAAGAGTAAGTTGAGAACCACCTTTTAAATCAAGACCTAATTGTAATGGGAAATTAATTAATAAATAAATAGAAAAAGTCAGTAGAAAAATAATAAAAAAAAGCCAACCTTGCCTTCTTTTCATTTCTTAAATACTCCCATTGATTACTTCTTCAACTTTTTCGACTATTTGATGTGGTTGAATTATTGTTAGATTTTCTAAATTTCCGTTATAAGGAGTAGGAATATCCTGACTAGATAATCTGATAGGTCTAGTATCAAGATCATCAAAACACTCTTCAGTAATCAATGCAATCAATTCTGCTCCAATGCCTCCCGTCTTCATACATTCCTCAACAATAATTACATTATTAGTTTTTTTAATTGATTTTGAAATTGTTCTCATATCAAAAGGTTTTAAACTAATAAGATCAATTAATTCCACATCAATATTTTTCTTATCTAAGTCTTCAATAGCCTTTAAACAGTGATGTCTCATTCTTGAATAAGTTAATATAGTAATATCTTTACCCTCTTTAACTAAATCAGCTTGATCTAAAGAACAGATATAATCTCCGGCAGGCAATTCCTCAGATAAATTATATAAAAGCACATGTTCAAAAAATAGAACAGGGTTATTATCCCTTATAGCTGCCTTCATTAATCCCTTTGCATTAGTAGGAGTGCTACAAGCAACAATCTTAATACCAGGAACTGCGTGAAAGTAAGCCTCTAATCTTTGACTATGTTCAGCACCTAATTGTCTGCCTACACCACCAGGACCCCGAACAACTGCGGGTATTTTATAGTTACCGCCACTGGTATATCTGAGCATCCCCATGTTGTTTGAAATTTGATTAAAAGCTAAAAGTAAAAACCCCATATTCATACCTTCAACTATCGGTCTTAATCCTGTCATAGCAGCACCAACAGCCATACCAGTAAAGCTATTCTCTGCAATTGGGGTATCTAAAACTCTTAATTCTCCATATTTCTCATATAGATCCTTAGTTACCTTATAAGAACCACCATATTGACCTACATCTTCTCCCATGATGCAAACGTTTACATCATTTGCCATCTCTTCATCAATGGCTTCTTTCAAAGCATTAAATAATAAAGTACTAGCCACGAGTAATTCCCAAATTAATCATATATATAAATTTATACCATCAAGGTTAAATTAACCTCCTTCGGCAAAAGTTATAAGTAGTAATATTGACAAAATCATGCCCGGAGAGAGCAAAAGTATTAACAAGCCTAAGTCATGTAAAGACATTAAAAAGTAATTGTTTTATTTAATACTATTAGTCTTTCAATTTTTTTTTACCAAAAAACTTCGAATAAATACAATAAAAAGACCTAATCCAATAAATGCAAAAGAAAAGGTTAATAAAAAAGACAATCCAATAATTAATGTATTAATACTGGAAGATATACTTTGTACAATTTCAGATGAATTGGAAGGCTTATGAAGTGAAAAATAAATTGCAATTTTATTGCTTATAAAATAAAAAAAAATGCAAAGGAAGAAACTTGTTAATGAACCAGAAATAAAGCTTAATGGACCTTTTTCAGGAGTATTTTGAGTTTCCATATTTACTTTATTAATTGAAGTCTTTTCATTATTCATTTTTTTTTATAGGAAATAAAGAATTTTTTACAAAAAAGTAATCCCGTTATTAATTAATTTACAGACCCACGCTTCGAATCCATTATTGTTAAACATTTTATGATTTTTTTCAAAAACTTCAGTAGCTATATTTATATCATTAAAAAGAGCAAAACATGTTGGACCAGATCCACTCATTGAGAATGAAAAACAATTTTGCAAATTTGAGAGAAGATATAGTGCTTTCTTTACAGAATCATTTTCTTTCTCAACAATAACTTGTAAATCATTTTTTACTTTTATCCTTTTCTCTGATAATTTTGGATCATTGAATCCGTTTATTCTTAAATTATTTCTGATATTATTTGTTTTCTCAGTTTCAGTAAAATATTTTGGACAAAATTCATGACTGTATTTTTTATAAGTATCTACAGTTGAGATTGAAATATTTGGATTTTTTAAAAGTATTACGCCGTAGTCAAATTTAGAATTATATTTCTCAAGAATTTCTCCCCTTCCAAAACAGAATTGGCATCCTCCCTCTACAAAAAATGGTACATCTGAACCTAATTTTGCGGAAAGTAACAGAATAGTATCGTAATCAAGATCCAAATCCCATAATTTATTAAGTCCAATTAATGTTGCTGCTGCATTACTAGAACCACCAGCCAAACCGGCACCGATAGGAATATTCTTTTTTAGAAATATATTAGCCCCTAATTCTTTATTTCTTGATATCTCCTTTATGTAGTTTGCTGCTTTTATTATTAAGTTATCGTCATTAAGGCATAGATCTTTGCTATCAGACTTTAATTTAATCTCACCAATTTGATTATTCTCAAATTCTATATAATCAGAAAGATCAATATTTTGCATTATCATTGCTAATTCATGATATCCGTCCTCTCTTTTTCCGATAATTTCAAGATGGAGATTTATCTTTGCAGGTGATTTAACACAAATTTTAGTTGTAGATAATTTCGACATTTTACTGATTCTTATTTGTTATTTTAATACAAGCATCTGCAAGCATAATCCATTTATTAATTGAAATATCTTGAGGTCTTGAATTAAAGCATATTTCAGATGATTCTGATAATTTCTTTATCTCACCCACTGAAAGTATAGAATTAAGAGTATTTCTTATCATTTTTCTTCTTGAGTTAAATGAAATCCTAAGAAGTTTATCTAAATATTTCTCTAGGTTAATATCTAAACGCATCTCTGATCTCAATGGTTCAAAAACAACCAAAGAAGAATACACTTTTGGAGGTGGGTTAAAAGAAGATGGAGGTACATCACATATCTTTCTTATATTAGAGATAAGTTGCATTCTTACACTCAGAGCTCCTGCTTTCGTATCGCCATGCTTAGCTAAAATCCTATCTACAACATCCTTTTGCATTAAGAAAATTATTTTCTTATAATTATTATTGCTAATTATTCCTAATCTTCCTACAAAAATATCCAATATTGGGCCTGTAATATTGTATGGGATATTTGCTATCACTTTTGTAATTTTTTTATTTATTGAGTCAAGATTTGTTGAAAGAATATCTCCTTGTTGAAGTGAAAAATTTTTATCATTTTTAAATTTATTATTTAAAAGGTCAATTAAATCCTTATCCAACTCGATAGCATGTAATCTACTGATTTTCGAATCTAGCAATTTCGATGTTAAAGCTCCTCTTCCTGGACCAATTTCTAAAATAAAATCTTTTTCTTCAAGTTCAGCTACCTCTTTGATTTTCTCCAATATCAGATTATTAACCAACCAATGTTGTCCAAATCTTTTTTTTTGATGATGGTTTTTAAAATTCATCCAAAAGAGAAATAATATGTTTAAATTAAATATATATTTTATATCTTTATTAAATAGTATGGGCCTATCAAAAAAAAATTTAGGTAAACTCAATACTTTTATTAAAAAAAATAATTTAGTTAGCAATAATAACTCAATTAAAAAACCTCAAGAATCCCACAAGGCTTCCAAAGTTGAAAACCCTTCCAAAATCTTTTATTCTATAATTGATAACTCAGATAATATAAATGAGACATTAGATGCAAATCAATTATTAAAAAAAAGTGAGGACGTTTTTCATAATATAAGTTCTAGAAAAACTAATACCTCAGAGAGTCTATCGACAGAGGAAGAACTATATGACGAATTTAATTATCTTCTTGATGAATAAAGAAATTTTTCTTTTTCTCTATGCTTCAAACTAATAGATTATCAATAAATGCTATTGGTAAAATAAAAAAAAATTGGATAAGAGAAGGAATTAATCAATACAAAAAAAGAATGCCAGATCTTATTATTAATGAATCTAAGAGTTTTAATATTGATAATATTCGAGTTAATAATATTATTATTTGCCTTACTGAAGAAGGACAATCCTTTAATTCAATTGAACTAACTTCCTTACTTTTAAATTTTAAAAATAAAAAAATTAATTTTCTTATTGGAGACGCAAATGGAATCCCTCCAGATATTAAAGATAAATCGAATCTTCTACTAAGCCTTTCTCCTCTTACTTTTCCTCATGAACTTGCAAGATTAATTCTTATCGAACAAATTTATAGAGCTATTTCTATTTCTAATAATTCGCCTTATCATCGTGCCTAAACAGAAAATTTAAGATTAATACATAAACCTCTTAAAACAAACACAATTTTAGTTTTTTAATATATAGTATATATGTACTACTGCAAGGATTTCGTATTCTTCTGATTTAACTTTTAAAAAGGTGAAGATTCCATTATTAAGTGATTCGGTCTCAGCGGGTTTCCCCTCTCCTGCAGATGACTATACTGAGGAAAATATTGATTTGAACGAGCATTTAATATCTAATCCTTTTAGTACTTTTTTCCTTAGAGTCAAAGGTGACTCAATGATCAATTCAGGAATTAAAGATAAAGATTTAATAATAGTAGATAAGAGTCTAACTGCTAAACCAGGAAATATTATTATTGCGATGATAGATGGAGAATTTACTATAAAAAGATTATCCATAAAAAATAATGAATTATATTTAAAAGCAGAAAATCATAAATATCCAGACTTCAGTTTTAGAAATCATATTGATATACAAATTTGGGGAGTTGTAATCTATTCAATACATAGTTACTTATGAAAAGTAAAAGCTCAAGGACTGATGCAATAGCTCTTATAGATGCCAATAATTTCTACGCATCGTGCGAACAAAGTATTAACCCCAATTTAAGGAATAAACCAGTAGTAATCTTATCTAATAACGACGGATGTATTATCGCAAGAAGCCCTGAAGCTCGTGCTTTGAAAATAAAAATGGGAATTCCTTATTTTAAAGTCAAAGAAAGTTTGAATAACTTAGGAGTTGCAGTCCTAAGTTCCAATTACTCGCTCTATGGTGATATGAGCAAGAGATTAATGAATTTATTAAAGGACTATTCTGAAGAGATAGAGATTTATTCTATTGATGAAGCCTTTATTTCAATTCTTAGACCTAAAGATAAGAATTTAAATCCTTGGGCAAGAAAAGTAAGGTGCTTAATATATCAAAATCTAGGAATAACTTTAACAATAGGAATAGCAGAAAACAAAGTAAGGGCAAAAATTGCTAATAATCTAGCTAAGAATATAGATTCTTCCGCAGGAATATTTGATTTAGCTAGGATCTATAATGATAATGATTACTTAAGAAAAATTAGTATAGAAAAAATATGGGGTATTGGTAAGCAAACATCTAATTGGTTACAAAGCAAAGGGATTAAAAATGCAAAAGAATTCAGAGATATGGATGAAGATGAAATCAGTAAGAAATTAGGGATCATAGGGAAAAGATTACAAATGGAATTAAAAGGTAATAAATGTCTTCCGATAGAAATAATTAAGAAGCAAAAAAAAGAGATTCAAGTAAGTAGAAGCTTTGGAAAACCAATCACAAAATTAGAAGATTTAACTCAAGCATTAGCAATTTATGCAATAAAAGCGTCCGAGAAAATGAGAAGTCAAAGCTTAAAATCATCTGCCATTACTATATTTGTAAGAACTAGTCATTATTCAAATCATCCTTATCAAAAAAGTGCTTATAAAAAACTTATAAATGCAACAGATAATACAAGTACTATTTTAAAAACAGTACTTGCATTATCTAAAGAAATTTATACTCCGGAATATAAATTATCAAAGGCTGGGGTTTTAATGCAGGATTTAACTAATTGCAAATATTTACAGCAATCAATTATAAATTACGAATCTCAAGAGGAATTAAAAAAATCAATCCGTCTTATGAAAACAATTGACTCCTTGAATAAAAAATTTAATAATGAAGTAATTACATGGGCAATTGCAAGAAAACCACAAGAATGGGCAATGAATAGAAATTCATTAAGTTCTGGGTCTACAACAGATATTAGAAAAATTCCAAATATAATGATATAAAAATGGAATATGGAATTTATATTATTTTTAAGCAAAATCGATAAAGAGATAATAGAGCTGATCAATAAATCAAATAATTCAATAGAAGAAAATACAGCTCTTTGTGCTATGGATAAAAAATTTGTTGGTTTTTATAAAAGAAGAGAAAAAGTAATAGTTATTTGCACTGAAAATGCTAAAAAATTAGGAGGATATAAAAAAGGCGAACGTTACGATAATCACAAAACAAATCTTTATATAAGAAGAGCTTTAAGGCATGAGACGACACATCTAGTCCAGTCATGCAATAACAATAAACCCACAGGGATAATAAAAAATATAGAAGATAAAATTAATTCAGGAAAATTAAAAGCGTTAAATTCCTCAGTACGATTATCTGGAAATTATTCAAAAGAGTTAGAGGCTTATGTTATGGAGGACAAGCCAAGAAAAGTAAAAGAGATAATAAAAAGTTATTGTTTATAAATTCGTAAACATTTATTGGTTAGAAGAAAAATTTCCACACCGTTGTTTATCAAGAAAATTGATATGTTCTCTTTCTAGGTAATATAATTCTTGAAATTTTATAGCATCAGAGTTTAAATCTTTGAATACATCTTCAATCTCTTTATTAGAATCTGAAGGTTCTGAAGAAGAATTATCGATTAAAATAGAAATACAGTTTTCCAAAGTCTTTAGTCTTTGCGAACCCCAGGATTCAATAAGATGTCTACATCTTTTTAATGATTTATATCTTTCGAGAAGAGACAAAGTACCCAAAAGATTATGTTTAGAATTTTTTAAAGTGGTTAAAAATAATTCATCTGGATTAATAAAAGTATTAATTTTATTTGAGACTTCTAAATCATTAAGAGCTAAATGATCAGGCAATAGTGAAATCAAGTTAATTGAAATAAATTCATTATTTAATTGTTTATTATTAGGATCTTTTAAATCGTCTAAATAATTTGCACTTAAATTATTTACTTCTATTGTTGAAATAGATTCCCAAATAAGACGAATGTATTCAGTATTGAAGATGTTAATTTCTCTTTTAAGTAATTCTTCACGAATAAAAAGTCTATGTTCAGGGCAATGCAAATAGTAATAAATTATCTCTGATTCATTTTTTTCACGCTGACTAACTTCACTTGGTTGTTCAAATTTTTTTGATCTGCCATGCCAACGAAATCCTTTAATTTGTTTTCTTAAGTCTTCTTCAAATTTAATGGCTAATCTCGCTTGACCCATACTTAATCTTTCAGAAACTTTCTGCAAATAGTTAGTTCTTGTAGCAGATTGAGGAAATTTGCTTAATAACTTAACTAACGAAGAAATAACGTTCTGAAAAATATCAGATTTAGATAAGTCTTTATTATCAAAAATCTGATCAATCTCCCAATCAATCCAAAAAGAGGCATTATCTATTAAATTAAAATAATCTTCAGGTGTATTTTCTTTAAGATACTCGTCAGGATCTTTAAATGATTTTATTTGCAGGATTTTTAAGTTTATTTGATCGTGAAGAGATAAACTTTCAACTTCGTTTATAACCCTTTTTGTAGCTAATCTTCCTGCATTATCAGAATCAAAGTTAATAATTATATTTTTACTATCAGTACATCTACAAAGTTGCGAAATCTGATATTTATTTAATGCCGTTCCAAGAGAAGCGACAGAATTAGTAATCCCTTGTGAATGTAGTGAAATAACATCGAAATAACCTTCAACTACCACGGCTTTGTCTCGTTTTCTAATATTGCTGGATGCTTTATCAAAAGCAAACAACATTTTACCCTTCTCAAAAACTTCAGTTTCGGGAGAATTTAAATATTTAGGTTCCTGACCATCAAGAGATCTACCTCCAAAAGCAACTACACGCCCCTGCATATCAAAAATAGGAACTATCAATCTATTTCTAAATCGATCGTAAACCTTATCAGTATTATCCTTAGAGACAACAAGACCTGCACTTAAGATTAACTTTAAAGGAAATTTCTCAACTTTTGAAAGATAATTGAATAATTCATTCCATGAATTAGGAGCATAACCTAATTCAAAATCATTAATATTTTTAATATTTAAATTTCGTTGTGAAGTTAAATAGTGATATGCTTCCTTACCCAAGGAATTATTTAATTGAGACTTAAACCATTCCTTTGTTACGCGAAGAATCTTATATAATTCCTCTCTCCTAGATAATTGTTTTTTATATATTTCTTGTTGAGGCCCATCAACATTTATTACATTTATATCGTTCTTTTTTGCAAGTGAAAGAACAACATCAGTAAAGTTGTTACGTGTAAACTCCATCAAAAATTTAATAGAATTACCTCCAGCTCCACAAGAGAAACAATAATAAAATTGTTTTGCAGGAGAAACTGTCATAGATGGCTTACTATCATCATGAAAAGGACATATACCAACAAATTCTTTTCCCTTTTTCTTTAATACAATATGTTCAGAAATAACATCTACGATATCTGCCTTATCTTTAACCTCCTGAATAGTTCTTGGATGTATGGAAGGTCCCATTTATTTATTTTTCTAAAAAGAATTCCTAATAATCATTTTTCGTTATAGGTCAAATTTTTAAAAGAATCTACTTAATTTCACAATAAAACTATTTTTAGTAATGCTTATAGAATTTTTTAATCAAAAGAATAATTCATTTAAAAAATTAAATTTAATATTGGCATCGTTTTTTTTCAGCCTTATGACTGTTTGCGTAAAAAAAATTGATAATAGAATACCTATATATGAATTAGTATTTTTTAGATCATTATTAAGCTTGTTCATTACCTCTTTGATAATAAATAAAAAGAATTTGAATCCCTGGGGAAAGAACAAACCATTACTAATTTTAAGGGGCATTTTAGGGACAATAGCTTTGGTTTGTATATTTTATGCTATTAAAAATATGCCTTTAAATATTTCTACTGTTATTCAATATACATACCCTATATTCATATCTATTTTTGCAGGAATTCTAATTAATGAAAAGATTACTAGGAATCTGATTATTGCATCTATAACTGGATGGTTAGGAATATTAATAATCTTAAATCCCTATCAATTATCGAATTTTAACATTGAGCTAGATAAATTTACTGTATTAATAGCATTTCTTGGAGCTATATCAACAGCCCTAGCTTACATAACTGTAAAAAAACTATCCTTAACAGAAGATATTTTCATAATAATTAAATACTTTCCTTTAATGTCCGTAATAACGTTATCACCAATTGTATTTTTCAATTGGGTAACACCGAATATTAATGATTTAATCTGGATAATAGGTATAGGTATATTTACACAAGCTGGACAAACATTTTTAACAATTGGATTAAAGAAATTACCAACCTCTGAAGCGGCTAGGATAAATTATTTACAAGTACTTTTTGGCTCTTTATGGGGAACTCTGTTCTTCAAGGAACTAATAAATATTAACTTTATTGTTGGAGCAGTACTTGTTTTGTTAGGAACTATTATTTCTACTAGCAAAAAACTAAAAAAGATTTAAAATAATAAAAAAAGTATGTTTGTAATGAAATTTTTCTTATTAGCATTTTTCAGTCTTTATCCATTTCTCCAATTAAAAGCATCAACGCCTAAATCTGTAACATGCACTAGGACTGAATATAGGGAAGAATATATTCCCGGTACAAAATCAAGTCCAGGTTATGTAAGAAATTACGAAATTGATGTGGAAATTCCATGTGGAGGAGAAAAGGCCAAAAATATTGATGACAATGACTGTAGTGAGGGATCAGTAATAGGCGGACTCCTTGGAGCGGGAATAGCTCTATCTTCATCTAGAGGCAAAGATAGATTTTGGGCTGTACCAGCAGGAGGAACAGCTGGTGCTCTTCTTGGATGTCAGGTGGATGGAGGTTAATTGATTAGTTGGATAAAGGGAGAATTAGTAAGTTCATGGCAATCTAATAATAAATTTTATATTTTAGTAAACTGTCAGGGATTAGGTTATGAAATTCAGACCCTAGAATCAGTAATTTTTGATATCGATACAAATAAGATTTCTGAAAAGGAAATAATCCTCTGGCTAAAACACATAAAAAAAGAAGATTCTGATATGCTCTTTGGTTTTAACTCCAAGGAGCAAAGAGATTTCTTTACTCAAATTTTAAGTATTAAAGGTATTGGCTCCCAAATCGGAATGTCTTTATTAAATAAATTTTCTTTAAATCAATTAATTACGGCAATATCTAATAATGACAAAAAATCGATTAGTTCTGTTCAAGGTATTGGGCAAAAAATGACTGAACGAATAATCCTTGAATTAAAAAGTAAGGTAATTAATAAAGAAATTGAAAAAGAGAATTTAAATAATAATAAATTCTTTGAAGATAATAGAGACTTAGATTCAATTTTTAAAGATATTGATTTAACACTTCAATCTTTAAATTATCCAAAGAAAGAAATTAAAAACTTATTTCCAAAACTTATTAATAATATTATAAATACTAAAAATTCGTCTTTTGAAAAAGATTCTATTTCTTTTGAGACCTTATTAAAGGAAGCAATGAATTATTTAGATAAACAATAGTAGTTATTTAGACCAATAACGTAGTAAAATATTTATACGTAGACAAATTCAATGACTCTCAATACAGCGGAAAAACAAAAACTTATTGAATCGCATCAAGTACATGCTACAGATACAGGATCTGTTGAGGTTCAAGTTGCTATGCTTTCCGAAAGAATTTCAAAATTAAGTGACCATTTACAAGGAAATATTCATGATTATGCATCAAGACAAGGCCTATTAAAGATGATAGGTAAAAGAAAAAGATTATTATCATATATAAAAGCTAAGAACCCCCAAAGCTATCAAGATCTTATTAAAAAAATTGGAATCAGAGGATGATTTCCATTAATGAAAAAAAAACAAGCTAAAAAGAAAAATCTTCCAAAAAAGAAAAAAATATCTGAGGTTGATGCCTTTAGAAATATTGAAAAAAAAGTTACCACACCAACCTCCAAGACTAAACAATCTAGCGGCATACCAAAATATGTTGCTGACAGGATGGCTAAAAGAATTTTTTTTACGGCTGGAATACCAACAATTATGGGTATGTCTGTATTTGTTATAAGTTATATAATTGTCACAAGAAATATTGCTGAAATTCCTCCTTCTTCAACAATAGCAATATCAGCATTATTCTTCTTATTGGGACTAGGAGGTTTAAGTTATGGGATATTATCTGCTAGTTGGGATAAAGAACCAGGAAGTTTTTTTGGTGTAGAGAATATCCCATTGAATATTGAGAGAGCAAAGGCTGCTTTTAAACCAGCATCTCAAAACTTTGATGAGAAAAAGTAACTTATGCAATCAAAGATTTCAAATTTACTTGAAAAGATTTATCAGAGAGTAATTTCGAAACACCGTGTATATCTCCAACACAAAATTGATCTCCAAACTTAACATAGGTTATTGATTCATTATTCCTAACAGCTGCTAATACCGGAATTTTAATTCCACATTTATCTCTATCTGGTTTAAATTTAACTAAGCAATCTCTTATTGTGTTTTGAACCCTTATATCTGAGGCTTGGGAACTATCAAGGTCAATAACAAGTAACTTTAAGTTATCAATTTCTCTACAATCATCAATAATTAATTGGGTCTTATCACTTTTTTTATCAATGGTGCCCCAAACTAATAATCTGGTATCAGTAAGTAAAAATTCAGATAATCTACAATATGTTTTAGGGAATACTATTGCCTCGCAACTTCCAGAAAGATCTTCTAGTTGAACAATAGCCATTCTGTCTCCTTTTCTTGTAGTAATTTGCTTTAATTCAGGAATCATACCAACCAAAGATACTTTCGTTCTGTCGTGGGAGTTTTCTAATTGAGAGATACCTATAGGAGAAACAAGTTTAGCTTGCTTTGCAAGATGCTTTAAAGGATGATCTGATAAATAAAAACCTAAAAGTTGCTTTTCTAATTTAAGCTTTTCAATTAAGGAATAATCTTCCACTTTAGATCCTTGAGATAAAGAAAATTCTTTATTATCATTTTTACTAATTGAATCGAATAAATTCCCTTGTCCAGAGATCCGATCACGATTCCGAGACGAAGCCCATTCCATTACATATTCAAGGTCGGAAAATAGTTGAGCTCTATTATTATTTTCAGAAAATTCATCAAGGGCTCCACAATGAATCAAAGATTCGATATTCCTTTTATTCAAAATATTAGAAGGTAAACGATCACATAAATCTGAAAATGATTTAAAAATTCCAAGTTTATTACGATTCTCTATTATGTTTCTTATGGCTGAATCTCCTAGATTTTTAATAGCAGATAATCCAAATAAAATCTGATCTTTTTTAATAGTAAAATCAATTCCCGATAAATTTATACTTGGTGAAATGACTTCGATTCCCATTGAATAACAATTAGAAATATATCTCTGCATTTTGTCACTTGAACCAGCATTAACACTTAGAAGAGAAGCCATATAAGCTACTGGATAGTGTGCTTTTAAAAAAGCAGTTTGGTAAGTGACAGCTCCATATGCCGTGGAATGACTTTTATTAAAACAATATTCAGCGAACAAAACCATTTGATCAAAAAGATCATTTGCAATTTTTTTATCTACGCCTTTTTTACAGGATCCCTCAATGAAAATATTACGATGTTTAACCATCTCAGATACTTTTTTCTTTCCCATTGCTCTGCGTAATAGGTCAGCATCCCCAAGGGAATAGCCTGCTAAATCTTGAGCAATTTTCATGATTTGCTCTTGATAAACCATTATTCCGTAAGTTTCAGTGAGAATGGATTCAATGAAAGGGTGAGGAAAATCTATTCTTTCACTCCCATTTTTTCTATTGATAAACTTTGGTATTAGACCAGCATCAAGAGGGCCAGGCCTATATAAAGCCAAAATAGAAGATATATCCTCGAGAGAATTTGGCTTAAAGTCTTTAACAACTTGTTTCATCCCAGATGATTCCAGTTGAAAGATGCCTTCTAAATCTCCTCTTCCAATAAGATCAAAAGTTTTATTATCATTTGCAGGTAATTCATCGATATTAATTTTTTTTCCTGTGGAAGTTTCTATTAAAGATATTGTCTTATCTATCATTGTGAGATTTTTAAGGCCTAAGAAGTCCATTTTTAATAAACCTAATGATTCAATATCATCCATTGAATATTGTGTAATTATTTGTCCTTCATTATTCCTCTGCAGTGGTACGAGCATATCTAAAGGATCAGAGGCAATAACAACTCCTGCTGCGTGAACACCATAAGTTTTATTAGTTCCTTCAATTCTCAATGCCAAATCAACCCATCTTTTAACCTTAATATCTTTTAAATATTTATCCCTAAATTCTGGGCTAGGGGATTTATTATCAATCATTTCATTAAGTTTATAAGGCTTTCCCCTTACAACTGGTATTAACTTAGCCAATTTATCCGATTCCCCATAAGGGATATCAAGAACTCTAGCAACGTCCTTTAATACTGCTTTCGATGTCATTTTATTAAAGGTTATTATTTGCGCAACTTTATCCTCTCCATATCTTTTAGTTACATAATCAATAACTTCATTTCTCCTGTCAATACAAAAATCTGTATCAATATCAGGCATAGATTTTCTTGCTGGATTTAAGAATCTCTCAAACAATAAACCATGTTTAACTGGATCAATGTTTGTAATTTGAAGTGCATATGCTACGAGAGAACCTGCAGCGGAGCCTCGCCCTGGGCCAACAGGTATAGAACTATCTCTAGCAAATTTTATATAATCCCAAACAACTAAGAAATAGTCTGGGAAACCCATATCATCTATTATTTTTAATTCTGAGGTTAACCTTTTCTTATAAGTTTCATCAACTTCATCGAAATTAGTTTTATTAAGTCTAATTAAAAGACCCTGCTTAGTTATTTTCGTCAAAAAGGACAAGGAGTCTTTCTCTTCTTTTAAAGGAAATTTTGGCATTCTATATGTACCAAACAACTCGAATTCCTCAATCTTTTGTGACACCTCAACGGTATTATTTATTGCTTCTTTAATAGATTCTTTATCAATATGATCATTGAAAAGTCTAAGCATTTCATCTTCACTTTTAATATATTCTGTTCCCGTATATCTCAATCTCTTTTCATCACTTATTAATTTCCCAGTAAGAACACAAAGTAAGGCATCATGAGCTTCAACATCCATGTTTGAAATGTAATGAGCATCATTAGTAGCGATAACTTTAATTTTGTGCTCTTTACCGATTCTTATTAATTCAACATTAACAATTCTATCTTCAATAGAACCATGATCTTGTATTTCCAAATAAAAATCATCTCCGAATAATTTCTTATACCAAACAGCAGTATTCTCAGCGACATCAATTCTACCTTTTAAGATTGCTTGAGGAATTTCTCCACCTAAACAGGCTGTTGAAATAATAAGACCGTCATTATATTTTTTCAAAAGAGATTTATCAATACAAGGTCTAGAAAAGATACCTCTACCCCTCATACCATTAAGATGGCTAATTGTCGTTAACTTTACAAGATTCTTATAACCTGTATGATTTTTGGCTAATACGACCAAATGGTATCTTTTTTCCTTTTTTGGCTGTGGATCATCAATGGAACCATTGATAATATACATTTCATTACCAATAATTGGTTTAATACCCTTACTTTTGCATTTTTTTACTAAATCAAGAACACCATACATTACTCCATGATCGGTCAAGGCAATTGAATCCATTCCAAGTTCAGAAGCCCTATCAACAATTTTAGAAACTTGACTTGCTCCATCTAGAAGGCTGTAATCGCTATGATTATGAAGTGGAACAAATCCCATATTTAACCGATTTATATTTATAAGATAGAGAATATTTTGAAAAATTCTATATTTTACTAATACAAATTAATTATTAATTCAAATTTCAATATTAGGTTTCCGATTCATAACTTCAGCATCCTTTTCAAATATATTTGCAACATTCAATATTCGATGCTCCTCCAAAACATTTCCGATTAATTGAAGACCGATAGGTAAGCCTTTTTTATCAAATCCACACGGGATACTGATAGCTGGGAGTCCAGCAAGATTTACTGGAACAGTTAAAAGATCAGACAAATACATCGATAATGGGTCATTTACAAAATCTCCTTTAAAGAATGCAGTTGTAGGACATGTGGGGGTTAATAAGATATCAACTTCCTTAAAAGCAGTATCAAAATCTTTTCTAATTAAGGTTCTTACTTTCTGAGCTTTCTTGTAATAAGCATCACTATATCCAGCGGACAAAGCATAGGTACCAATCAAAATTCTTCTTTGTACCTCATCACCAAATCCTTCAGCTCTACTCTTAGATGTCATTTCTAATAAATTAGAGTCACCTTCTGATCTGTATCCATATTTAACCCCATCATATCTTGCTAAATTAGCTGAAGCCTCACATGGAGCAATAACATAATATGTTGCTATACCATCATTAAATCTTGGACACTTTATGTCATGAATTTCAGCACCCAAAGATCTGAATCTCTCTATACCGGATAAAACTGATTCCTTGACCTCAGGATCAAGACCTGGATGATCAAAACATTCTTCGATAATGCCTATTTTAATACCTTTAATAGATTTATCTAAATCAGACAAGTAATTAGGGACTGGTTTATCGAGACATGTTGAATCTAGGTTATCCTTGCCAGAAATTGAATAAAGGATCTCAGCAGCATCTGAAACAGTATTTGTAATTGGACCTATTTGATCTAGAGAACTTGCAAATGCAATTAACCCCCATCTGCTTACTCTTCCATAGGTTGGTTTAAGCCCTACAACTCCACAAAAAGATGCTGGCTGTCTTATGGAGCCTCCTGTATCTGATCCGATAGCGGCTAAGCATAAACCTGCTGCTACTGAAGCGGCACTACCACCAGAACTTCCGCCAGGAACTCTATTTACATCCCATGGATTTGATGTCGTACCAAATACGGAAGTCTCAGTAGAACTTCCCATTGCAAATTCGTCTAAATTAGTTTTCCCTAAGCAAATACCACCTGATGACCATAGTTTATTTGAAACAGAAGACTCGTATGGAGATACAAAGTCTTTAAGCATTTTACTTGAACAAGATGTAACAACTCCTTTCGTACAAATATTATCTTTTATCGCAATTGGTAATCCTGCAAGGGGAGGAAGTTGTTGATTATTAGTAATTAATTTATCTATATTTTCAGATTGAGAATTAGCAATTTTTTTTGTTAGACAAGTATAAGCATTTATTTTTGGATTTAATAAATCTATTTTTAAAAAGAATTCATTAACTAATTCTTTAACTGAAGCATTTCCACTTTTAATTTCCTTTCGAAAAGAATTAAAGTTCATATCAAAATCGAGAATTTAGATTAAATAAGGTATCAAACAGTTAACGGTTCCTCTTTATTACATCTAACAATATTATGTTTAATATCTGTTGAACCCTCATCTGACAGATCCGAAAGAAATCTTTCTAGATTTTCACTAAGACTACGTTTTGTGAGAAATGGACCATACCAATAAGTTGCAGAAGGTGTTCCAGTCTCAACTTTTGCCCACCAGGCTAAACCAAGTTTGTTACCTAAATTTCTAATCAATTTTTTTGGCCACTTTGAAGACCATCAATTCTTGTTAAATTCTATACAATTTTTTACTGATTATTCAAGTAATGTCGTTAATTAAATAAATATATTGATATAACGATAAATAAATATTCATAATCAAGAACTTTTACTTGAATAATTAAGTTAATTATTTGATATGTAACATAAGGAAATAGCGGCTGCTACAGAGGCATTTAAGCTCGAAGTTTTCCCCTTAAGAGGAATTTTAAGTAAATAATCACATTTTTTTTGAACTAGCAAAGAGATTCCTTTATTTTCAGCTCCAACGATTACAAGAAATGGGGCTTTTTCCTTAAATTCTGAAATAGAAACTTGACCTTCTCCAGATAATCCAATAATGATAAAACCCTTTTTCTTTAATTCATCAATAGCTCTATTTAGATTTACAACTCTACTTACAGGTATATGCTCTAAAGCTCCAGCGGCAACTTTTGCAACAGTTCCAGTTAAACCAGCAGATCTTCTTTGAGGAACAATAATACCTTTGCAATCAAAAGCTTCTGCTGATCTAATAATAGCACCAAAGTTATGAGGATCTGTCACACCGTCCAAGGCAACAATAATAGGATTAGAAGATTTACTTTTAGATAGATCAATTAACTTTTCTAAAGAAATTGACTGAGTAGAAGCAAGCTGTAAAGCAACTCCTTGATGCACAGCTCCTGATGTTAGTTGAGATAGTCTAGACCATGTGACTTCTTCTATTAAAACGCCCTTGGACTTAAGATCTTTTAATAATAGATAAAACTTTTCAGAAGAAAAAATTTCGGGAGTACACCAAACTCTATTAATTGGTCTTTCACTATTTAAAGCAGC